>CANMPU010000087.1 GCA_947499755.1 Betaproteobacteria bacterium
AAGCTGGGGCTTGCCGGGCGGCCAGCAAGTCAGAGGCCGACGTAAGGCCGTGCGAGGCCCGTGTCCACCACTGGCTGATGGTGTCCCCATCCGCAACGCCTACAACCTTGCCGGTGAAGTCCGCAAATGACGGGCGAGCCAGCGTGGCGAATAAGACGAGAATTAGCAGACCGCTGATATCTTTTTTTACTGTAATCACTTTGCATTCCGGCAAGTGCAGATCAGAAATCTCCGCTAAACCACAGACCCTTCACGCTGAATCGACACCCAAAGCCTGGTCTTATTGCCAACCTTCACTGGCAAAACACGCCAGTGCATGATGAAGGGCGCCCCGTTCTTTTTGTAGTTGATTGCCTTGCCTTCGAATCGGCCATCCCTCTTCAGCGCGTCAACCAGACGGGCAATCACTGCCTTGTCGGTAGCGGCACCCTGCAAAATTCGCGGATTTTTCCCTATGACCTCGGACTGATCGTAGCCGGTGAGCGTCGTGAATGCTTTGTTCACGTACATGATCTTTGTGTCTTTGGTGGCATCGGTAATCAGGATTGAGTCATAACTGTTCTTTACAAGTACCTCAAGAACGCCCAGGCTGATATCCACATCCTTAAAAACTATTTTTAATAGACTTGCCATTTTCGTACTCCTTGTGGCGACTTACAGTTGGTTAAAAGTTGCTCCATTTGATACGTGGCCTTGAATAATGCGCCTTTTTGGGCGCAGCGTCAGTCTCATTCTTCAAGCCAACGCACAATGTGTTGGTGGGGGAGCCTCATAAACTGACCGACGAGGAAGGCTAGTGTTATCACCAGTGGTAGCTGCGCTTTGAGTTGATTTGCTGCTACGAACTGCAGTATTAACAGATCCCTCATTAGAGGCTTTTTTGTAAGAAAACAGTGAGCTAATAAATTTAATAACAGACATTGTGATTCTCTATTGTTATGACCTGTTAATTAATCCGCTAATTTAGTACCGCTCACAATGAGATTTATGCATAATAAATCATTGCGAAGTGAACTGCTGTCAATTTAGTACCCCTACGACATGAACGTCAAAGCACAATGAACAATTGGATCCAAGATAGTTGGTGGCCGGGCTTAATTGATTTCTGTCAAATGGTCGTGTTTGCCTTTTGGTGGCTACTTGCAGCAGGCCTTGCTGCCGGAGTCATTTACTTATTTGTACTTATGATCTATACCGCTTTCGATTAATGACCATAAAAATTACAGATGAAAAAAATCTTTTTAATAACTGCGTTATTGATTCCAACTCTTGCTACTGCCCAAATCTCTGATGCTGTTTGCACCACGTGGGAAGCAATAATGCTAGGGCAGACTCTTTCATTTAGAGAAATGAGTATTCCAATTGATACTGCCAAAGATACATTTAATAGCGAAGACAGTGTTGCTACTCGTGTATTTCTAAAGCGTGTTGTCCAGGGGATCTATACAGATCCTGTCAATGGTAGAAAGTATCTTGAATCTGGAAAATTCAAGAATGATTGCATCAAGATTCACAGGGGGTACTAATCAATGTATTTAAATGAACTGGCAGCAGTCATTTTCGCCCCGAATTGTTGATAGGTTCTTTGGCTAACAAATTAGGCAAGGCCACGCCCATCAAAACGGCTATTATTGAAACGCATGAAAAATAACATCACAACGTTGTGGGTATACAAAGGGGCCACTGTCAATGGCAAAAAAGCCACTGAACGTGACGCTGAACGTGTGCGTGGATTTTGTGAATACATGAGACTTAATCACTCTCCAGACCATTCTGATACTCCGCATAAATCGCCGCCCCTATCGGGGTTGCGAGCAGTGCCGAAAGCAGATTAGCGTCAACACTTCCAAGTTTGGACTTCATCTCCTGCGCAGAGATGCCCATTAATTTAGCCTTATCTCTAATCAAGTCATTAAGCAGCTCGCTGGACGGCTCGACGCCCTCGCGCTGTTCAGATTTGCGGCGCCACTTCTCCTTTTAGCATGCGCGCCGTCTTGGACGGTGGATTCTCGCTAGAAGTCAGTGGTATGCACCGCATCGAAGAAAAACGCCTGCAAACATTGAAGGCGGATCAATTACGAACGCTGCTAAAGAAAAATCTAATGGCGAAGATTTTTTCGCACACGCAATCCCTCGATAATTTTTATCGTTTGCTCGACCGCAGAAGTGTTTTCGCGGCCGAACCCCCAACCAATCCATCCGAATTGAACTAATAGTTTTTAGTACCGTCTCCCGCACTGGCTATCGTGACGGGCGACGATATACCCAGGTCAATAAACCCATTCCACCAACTATCATAGGTAAGCTCAACCATTGACCCATGCTCATGTTTAATGCGAGTAGCCCTAAGAAATTGTCCGGTTCACGCGTAAATTCGACGACAAAGCGAAACACGCCGTAACCGATCAAAAACACAGCAGATACCGCGCCGGTCGGACGCTGTTTTCTCGAAAAGCCCCACAACAATAGGAAGAAGGCTACCCCTTCTAGCCCTAACTCGTAAAGTTGTGATGGGTGACGCGCGACAAGATCGACGTTAGGAAATACCATGCCCCATGTTCCATCGGTAGGCCGGCCCCACAATTCGCCGTTAATAAAATTACCCAATCGACCCGCAGCGATTCCGGGCGGTATGAGGGGCGCAATAAAATCGATGATCGCTAACCACGTCTTAGCCGTTCTTCGAGAAAATATCCACATCGCGATCAGTACGCCGAGAAATCCACCATGAAAAGACATTCCGCCTTGCCAGACGTAGAAAATCTCTAGTGGATGACTTATGTAGTAATGCGGCATATAAAACAGTACGTATCCCAAACGACCGCCTAAAACAATGCCTAAGACGATATAGAACAATACGTCATCAACTTCCGTTTTCGTCCAACCAGAAAACGTATTTTTACGGCGCCGATACTGCCCAAGGAACAATCCCGCAGCGAAACCGACAAGGTACATCAAGCCATACCAATGTATTGCCAGCGGCCCCAACTGTAGCGCGATCGGATTAAACTGCGGGTGAGTCCACACCATATTCGCGGCCTATTTACGGTAAAATTAGCGATTATAGTATTCTTCTAACCCCAAGCGCTGAGCTTAGTTATTTTCTTGAGGTAAAACACAGATGTCAGACAATCGTCGTAGTCGCGCTATTACGCATGGTGTTCAACGCACCCCGAATCGCGCGATGTTGCGTGCCGTCGGTTTTAGCGACAAAGATTTTGATAAGCCCATCGTCGGCGTTGCCAATGGGTACAGCACCATCACGCCTTGCAATTTGGGATTGAATGAGCTCGCGCAACGTGCGGAGCGCGCGCTAAAAACATCGGGGGCAATGCCGCAAATGTTCGGCACCATCACGGTAAGTGATGGCATCTCCATGGGCACGGAAGGTATGAAATATTCTTTGGTTTCCCGGGAAGTCATCGCAGATTCAATCGAAACTGCCGTAAACGCGGAAAGTATGGACGGCGTCATTACTATAGGTGGGTGCGATAAAAATATGCCGGGCGCGATGATTGCGATTGCGCGTATGAATGTTCCCAGCATCTTTGTTTACGGTGGCACCATTAAACCCGGACATTATCAAGGGCAAGACTTAACCATCGTTAGTGCATTTGAGGCGGTGGGGCAATATTCGGCACACAAAATCAACGAAACCCAATTGCTCGGAATCGAGCGTCACGCTTGCCCCGGCGCTGGTGCCTGTGGCGGCATGTTTACCGCGAATACAATGTCATCTGCGATCGAAGCGATGGGCATGAGTTTGCCCGGATCATCGACGATGGCAGCAGAAGATAGCGAAAAATCTGATAGCGCAGCGCGCTCTGCTGAAGTGCTGGTGCACGCAATCACTAAGCAACTCTTGCCGCGCGACATCATGACGCGCCAGGCTTTTGAAAATGCCATTGCTGTGGTCATGGCGGTCGGGGGTTCTACCAACGCCGTGTTGCACTTGCTCGCGATCGCGCACGCGGCTGAAGTGGCTCTCCATATCGACGATTTTGAAAAGATGCGCGCGCGCATCCCGGTGCTATGCGATTTGAAACCTTCCGGCAAATATGTCACCACAGATTTTCATCGCGCAGGGGGTGTTCCACAAGTCATGAAAATGTTACTCGAGCATGGTCTTCTACATGGCCATTGTTTAACCATTAGCGGCCAGACCATCGCGGAGACGCTTAACGATATTCCCGCTAAACCGCGCGCGGATCAAGACGTCATACGGCAATGGGAGAATCCTGTTTATGCGCAAGGCCATCTTGCAATTTTGAAAGGGAATCTTGCGCCCGAAGGTGCAGTGGCTAAAATCACCGGTGTTAAAAATCCAAAGATCACGGGCCCGGCGCGCGTTTTCGATTCTGAAGAATTATGTATGGATGCGATCTTGGCGCAAAAAATTAAATCTGGCGACATCGTAGTAATTCGTTATGAAGGGCCGAAAGGTGGCCCGGGGATGCGCGAAATGCTTTCTCCAACGTCGGCGCTCATCGGCGAGGGATTGGGTGATTCCGTGGGCCTCATTACCGATGGACGGTTTTCCGGCGGCACTTACGGCATGGTTGTTGGGCATGTCGCGCCGGAAGCGGCCGTTGGCGGAACCATTGCCTTAATCAAAGAAGGTGATTCGATTACCATAGACGCGGAAAAGAGATTGCTACAACTTAATGTACCGGAGCAAGAATTGACACAGCGCAGAGCAACTTGGAGCGCCCCTAAAGCGCAATATACGCGTGGGGTCCTTGCGAAATACGCGAAATTGGTATCCTCAGCCAGCACTGGAGCAGTTACCGACTAGCTTATCTCTATGTTGTTCGTGGCTCGTTTTTTTCACGAGCGACACACAGCTATTTTATTAAGGTCCCACTATGTCTAATCACTTGGCGCACGAAACCAGCCCCTATCTTCTGCAACACGCGGACAATCCGGTAGACTGGCGTCCTTGGGGCGAGGAAGCGCTCAAGCTTGCGCGTGAGCAAAACAAACCGATATTGCTCTCTATCGGTTATTCCGCATGCCATTGGTGTCACGTCATGGCGCACGAGTCTTTTGAGGATGTTGAAATCGCTGCGATCATGAATCAGCATTTCATCAATATAAAAGTTGATCGTGAAGAACGGCCAGATATTGACCAAATCTACCAGACGGCACAGTACCTCCTCACGCACCATAGCGGTGGTTGGCCGTTGACGATGTTTCTGATGCCCGACCAAACCCCGTTCTATGGCGGGACATATTTTCCGAAAACCGCACGCTACAATCTACCCGCTTTCGGTGAGTTACTAGAAAACATCTCCAACGCCTACCATACAAAAAAACACGAGATCGATGTACAAAATGACGCGTTACTGGAGCGTTTAGAATATAACGCGCGTACGCTTCCTGCGGAGACGCGCACACTTCGCGCCACACCCCTA
>CANMPU010000088.1 GCA_947499755.1 Betaproteobacteria bacterium
CCAGTGCACGCAACCAACAAACGCTCGATTCGAGCGATGTTGCCTTACTAGGTAAAGGGGGAACCATGCCACGAGTTAAAAGAGGGGTAGTCGCACACGCTCGACATAAAAAGGTAATCGCCAAGGCGAAAGGTTTTCGCGGGCGTCGTGGAAATGTATTTCGTATCGCTAACGAAGCGGTGATGAAGGCGGGACAATATGCTTATCGCGATCGTCGTCAAAAGAAAAGAGAGTTCCGTGGTCTTTGGATAGCGCGTATTAACGCCGCCGCACGCGAGTGTGGGTTGTCGTACAGTGTGTTCATGAATGGCCTAAAAAAAGCTGCGATCGAATTGGATCGTAAAGTGTTGGCGGACATCGCGGTGATGGATAAAGCCGCATTTGCGAAAATAGCGGAGCAAGCAAAAGCCGGACTTAGCGCTTAGTTTCATTGCCTAATACTTTGCGTTGATTGATGCTCAGCCCTTTCGGGCTGGCTGCGGTTTGGCCAAGCGCATTGGTGCAAGCCACGGGCGAATGACTAAATGACATATCTTACTTTGCGTTCTGAGCCAAGTTTCTGACAGCGCAACGCGTGTTTCATTGTATTAGGCGCTCTTAAGATGGAAAACCTCGAAACAATCCTGCAACAAGCTTTGCAAGAATTCAGTGGCATATCTCACGCCGCTGAACTCGAGCATGCGAAAGCGCGTTTTCTCGGTAAAGGCGGGCTTATTACTGAGTTACTCAAAAGCCTAGGCAAGCTTCCCCCTGAACAGCGCCCTGCTGCCGGTAATCGTATCAATGAAGTTAAGCAAGCCGTTGAAGATGCGTTAATCGCGCGCCGTGCCGCGCTGCGCGCGCGGGAGATGGATGATGAGCTTCAGCAAGAAGCGCTAGATGTCACGCTTCCTGGACGTGGCATGCAACAAGGCGGCTTACATCCTGTATCTCTCACCCTACAGCGCGTAGAAAATTTATTTCGTACCATTGGTTTTACTACGGCGACCGGCCCGGAAATTGAAACCGAATTTTTTAATTTCACCGCTCTGAATATCCCAGAAAATCATCCGGCGCGCGCTATGCACGACACATTTTATGTCGACGATACGCATATATTGCGTACGCATACTTCGCCGGTGCAAATTCACCACATGCTCAAGAACGCGCCGCCCTTACGTATTATCGCGCCCGGTCGGGTCTATCGCTGCGATTTTGATGTCACGCACACGCCCATGTTCCATCAGGTCGAGGGATTGTGGGTGGATAGGAACGTAAATTTCGCTGCGCTCAAAGATGTACTGGCGACATTCATGCAGCTTTTTTTCGAACGCGACGATTTAGCATTTCGTTTTCGACCATCGTTCTTTCCTTTTACCGAGCCGTCCGCAGAAATGGATATCGCGTGTTTCAATTGCGCAGGGAGCGGCTGTCGCGTTTGTGGAAACAGCGGTTGGTTAGAGGTGTTGGGTTGTGGCATGGTGCATCCCAACGTGTTGATGCATGTTCAAATTGATCCGGAAGAATTTTTAGGTTTTGCGTTCGGCCTAGGCGTCGAGCGACTTGCAATGCTGCGGTACGGCGTGCCAGATCTTAGATTATTTTTCGAGAACGATATGCGTTTCTTGAAGCAATTTAATTAGCAAACTCCACGGTAGAGACTCGTGAAATTTTCCGAAAGTTGGTTACGTACCTTCGTAAATCCAGACCTCAGCAGCGCGGATCTTGCACACCAACTGACGATGGCCGGATTAGAAGTGGATGCGCTAGAAAGTGTCGCTCCGCCGTTTGATAAGGTGGTGGTCGCACAAGTACGCTCTGTTGAAAAGCACCCGAGCGCCGATCGCCTATCGATTTGTTGCGTTGATGTTGGTGCCAAGGAAGATTTACGCGTTGTCTGCGGCGCCGCCAACGTGGCAGCAGGTGTGAAAGTACCGTGTGCTTTGCTGGGTGCCAAGCTTCCTACAATAGAGATTACGCAAACAACGATTCGCGGTGTCGAGTCCAATGGCATGTTGTGTTCGGCGAAAGAATTGGGATTGGAGAGCGATCTTGACGGCCTCCTGCTACTGCCACCTGATGCGGTAATTGGCACAGATTTTAGAGATTATTACGAACTCAACGATATATTATTTACGCTAAAGCTTACGCCGAATCGTAGTGATTGCTTAAGCGTAATCGGCGTCGCACGAGAAGTGGCGGCAATCACCGTATCGACTTTGAAGGTAGACGAGCCGACGTCGGTCGACGCAGAAATTAAAGACCAACTAATCGTCGACATTTCGGATAAAAACGCCTGCCCTCGTTATTGCGGAAGATTGATACGCGGAATTAATATGCATGCCCTATCTCCGGTCTGGGTAGTGCGTCGCCTAGAGCGGTGTGGGATTCGTAGCGTAAATGCAGTGGTTGATATTACGAATTACGTCATGCTTGAGATGGGGCAACCACTACACGCATTTGACGCCGCAACAATCAAAAATGGAATTCACGTACGGTTCGCGCAGGCGCAGGAACAAATTATCCTATTGAATGGAGAGTGCGTAACGCTGGGCCCCGATACGCTGGTTATCGCGGATCACGACAAAGTGCTCGCACTCGCAGGAATTATGGGAGGCCTTGAGAGCGCAGTGAGCGACGCGACAGTGGATATCTTTCTGGAAAGCGCATTTTTTGATCCGGCCGTTATCGCTGCTAAGACGCGCTCGTTTTCCTTTAATAGCGATTCGGCACATCGCTTTGAACGCGGTGTTGATTTTGCTTCTACACGGTCTGCATTAGAGCGTGCAACGCGTTTAATTCTAGATGTGTGTGGTGGCAAAGTGGGGCCAGTGACTGAGGAAAAAGGGAAGTTACCGCAGCGCACCCCTATTCAATTACGCGTTGAAAGATTATCTCGTGTATTGGGTGTTGCGCTCGACGTACGAACGGTGTCGCCTTTGTTACGACGTTTGCAATTTAGCTCGGTGATCGAGAACAACGTTTTTTTTGTTACCCCGCATAGTTATCGATTTGACCTTGCAATTGAAGAGGATCTGATCGAAGAGGTCGCGCGTTTGTACGGTTACGATAAGATCGCTGTGGTACATCCGGTTGCCGAATTATGTATGTTATCGAGTGCTGAAACCGAAACTTCCGTCGATGCGCTTAAAAGCATCTTTTGCGCGCGTGAGTACCAGGAAATTGTAACCTACAGTTTTATTAGTTCAGAATGGGAAAAGGATTTTTCGCCGCAGCGCAAGCCGATTAGCTTACGTAATCCAATTTCAGCACAGATGGACGCGATGCGTAGCAGCCTATTCCCTGGATTGCTTGGTTGCCTGAGTTTTAATCTAAATCGGCAGCAGTCTAGAATGCGGGTATTTGAGGTTGGTCGTTGCTTTAACGATAGCCAACCCGGCTACGCGCAAACGGAAAGAGTGGCAGGATTGTGTTATGGACGCGCTGCGCCAGAGCAATGGGGTAGCGATAAGCGCAACATTGATATTTTCGACGTTAAGGCAGATATCGAAGCCGTATGTACACCAAATGTTGTGCGTTTTGAAAGCAGCTCCCATCCAGCGCTTCACCCGGGCAAATCGGCACGGATATTTATTAACAATGTAGAAGCTGGTTGCTTAGGAGAATTGCACCCGAAGTGGCAACAAAAATACGATTTGGCATTAGCGCCAGTTCTTTTTGAGATTGATATTAACGTGCTCAATCGGCGTGAGTTGCCTCGTTTTCGCGAAATTTCCAAATTTCCCTGGGTACGAAGAGATTTGGCCATTATTGTCGCGGACGATGTGAGTGCGCAAACGCTGTTGGATGGGTTGCTGCAAGAAAAAGCGCCATTTGTGGTCGATATCGCGTTATTTGACACTTATCGCGGTAAAGGGATAGAAAATGGTAAAAAAAGTCTTGCATTCAGAGTGTTATTGCTGGATACTCAAAAAACACTGACCGATGATGTAGTGAACAAAGCCATTGCACAGTTGCGTGAGATATTAGAACAAAAATACAATGCAAGGCTCCGTGAATAAGGGGATATCATGACATTAACCAAAGCCGAACTCGCCGATTTTCTGTTCGAAAAAGTCGGTCTGAATAAGCGTGAAGCCAAAGACATGGTGGAGGCGTTTTTCGAAGAAGTCCGCCTCGCACTTGAAAGAGGGGAGAGTATCAAGCTCTCCAGATTCGGAAATTTCCAGTTGCGCGATAAGCCGCAACGTCCCGGGCGGAATCCTAAGACTGGTGAAGAAATCCCGATTACGGCGCGTCGCGTTGTCACTTTCCATGCGAGCCAAAAATTAAAAGCAATGGTGGAAAAGAATTACCCAGGAAATGAATCAGCATAAGGATGATAGCGGTTTAACGCCGATACCTCCCATACCCGCTAAGCGTTATTTTACGATAGGCGAAGTGAGCGAGTTGTGCGGTGTTAAAACCCATGTCCTGCGTTATTGGGAACAGGAATTTACCCAATTAAAGCGCGTTAAACGAAGGGGTAATCGACGTTACTATCAGCATCACGAGGTCCTGTTGGTGCGACGCATTCGAGAATTGCTCTATGAGCGCGGGTACACCATCAGCGGTGCACGTAACCAACTCGGCGCGATTGGTGCAGAAAGCTACGAGTTGGCGCATTCCGGGAAAATGAATTTCACGTTTTTGCGGCATGAGATCAAAAGCGTTATTGATCTTCTCTCCAAGTAATCGCCTTCCTCAGAACCATCAATCCATTCTGTTATAATGGCGCGCTTCGGGGCGTAGCGCAGCCTGGTAGCGTACCTGCATGGGGTGCAGGTGGTCGGAGGTTCGAATCCTCTCGCCCCGACCAAACGTCAACGGGCCATAACGGTATCCAAGTATTTCTCATGGGTTATTTTTCCTGCTCGCGATCTATAGAATAATGCGAATATTATTTAGCAACGATGATGGTTACTTTGCTCCTGGACTGGCGGTTCTTGCTGAGGCGTTGGCTAGTCTAGGAGAAGTTATCGTCGTCGCGCCGGAACGCGACCGCAGCGCTGCCAGCAATTCTTTGACCATAGACCGCCCGCTGTATGTTCGTACATCCCCTAATGGCTTCTTTTTCGTAAATGGCACGCCTACAGATTGCGTACATCTGGCGGTAACCGGGTTGCTAGAAAAATTACCGGATATCGTCGTGTCGGGAATCAATCTAGGCGCGAATATGGGGGATGATACGATTTATTCCGGTACGGTTGCAGCCGCAACTGAAGGTTTTCTGCTGGGGATTCCGTCAATTGCAATTTCTCTAGCAGGCAAAAGCGGAAATCATTTTCAAAGCGCCGGCCGCGTAGCGGTTGAAATGGTAAAACGCTTCCAATCGAATCCAGTCGAGCAGCCAACGTTGCTAAATGTCAACGTACCAGATTTACCTTATGACGAACTCAAGGGGTTGAGCGTGACACGCTTGGGTAAAC
>CANMPU010000089.1 GCA_947499755.1 Betaproteobacteria bacterium
GCATCGTTTTCGACGACACCTTGCGCGTACCAGCTTATTGCTCCACATTGTTGACATGGTCCCGTTTGAGGGCGACCCTATTGCGGATGCGAGCGCCATCATTAACGAACTAAAAAAGTGCGACGCCACACTTTATGAAAAACCACGCTGGTTAGTTCTCAATAAAGTAGATTTAGTGGACACTGAAGAAACTAAAAAATTGCTTCAGAAATTTAAAAAGCATTTTGGTAATGCAACCCCATGTTTTGTGGTGTCCGCAATTAGTGGGAAGGGATGTAAAGAGGTTTGTGAGGCAGTGATGACATACTTACAAGAAAATAAAGAAAACGATTTTACCTCGGATAAAGACGCCGCCTAGCGGTCGACCACCTACACCATGTCCATTGATATTAGACGGGTTATCGTAAAAGTCGGTAGCAGCCTAGTTACAAATAATGGACAGGGCCTCGATCATGCCGCCCTAGCAAATTGGGCAACCCAGATTGCCGAATTAAAACGACTCAAGAAAGACGTCATTTTGGTTTCCAGCGGCGCGATCGCTGCAGGGATGCAACGTCTAAACTGGAAAAAGCGCCCGAACACGGTACATGAACTTCAAGCAGCGGCGGCCGTTGGGCAAATGGGGCTCGTTCAAGCGTATGAATCTTGTTTTCGCGAACACGGACTTCATACCGCACAAATTTTACTCACGCACGACGATCTGTCGAATCGAAAACGCTACCTAAACGCGCGCTCAACACTTGTTACCTTATTGGAATTAAATGTCATTCCAATTATTAACGAGAACGATACGGTTGTAACTGATGAAATTCGATTCGGCGACAACGACACGTTAGCAGCGTTAGTTGCAAATCTCGTTGAGGCGGACCTCCTCGTTATTCTTACCGACCAAGCTGGCCTATTTACCGCCGACCCACGTATCGATACTAGCGCAACATTGGTGACCAGAATTGAGGTCAACGCCCCCGAGTTGGATACCATGGCTGGAGGCTCGGGCAGCGAAATCTCTCGAGGCGGCATGCGAACAAAAATTATTGCTGCGCGCCGCGCCGCACGTAGCGGCACGGATACAATTATTGCCTACGGAAAAGAACACGATGTTTTGCCGCGACTGATTCAAGGCGAATCCATAGGCACGCGACTAGTCGCCAACAACATACCGATAGCAGCGCGAAAAAATTGGTTGGCGGGCCATCTGCAAATTACAGGCAAATTAGTCCTAGACCGTGGCGCGGTGCATGCTCTACAGAACGAGGGAAAGAGTTTGTTGCCGATAGGTGTGCAGGAAGTATCGGGGGACTTTGAGCGTGGCGAACTCGTATCCTGTTTCGATTCTGAAGGGAAGGAGATTGGTAGAGGCCTGGTTAACTATAGTGCGGCCGATACGCGCCGCATATTAGGTTGTCCGACGCAGGAAATAGAATCTCGTCTTGGCTACCTCGATGAGGTCGAGCTTGTTCATCGTGACAACTTCGTAATAACCTGATTTCAGTACCGGCGATTTATCCACCGCCACCAGATGAGTTGGTCATATTTTCGCCGCCACGTCGAAAAACGGATATCGCCTGCTGTGGGCGCCTAATAATCCCGCCGCCAGGACAGAAATAATTCTTAAACAGCTCGTGACGGTGTCTGTTGGTCGCAAATGCCGCTAGCCGTTGCCATTCGGTTTGTTTTGCCTTTACCCAAGTACCATCGTTGCGCCCGAACCCATAAGATTTCCATTCTCTTGAATTACACCGTATGCCTTCAAAGCTAACATTGACCGCGCCACCTGCCGATTTCACGACCACGGTATATCTGACCACGCCATCATCACCAACTATGATAGATTTTGCGTCGACATAGAATTTGTTGGTCGTGACGGCACTCACGTCGAATGGCATTAGATTCTCGTCCTTCGGGTAAGCCGGTAATTCCACTTCCTGTTCTACCCAGGTTTTTTCTTCGATGTTTGGGCTCTCCGGTCGGTAGCTTTCCGCAAATGTGGTCGAGATTACGCCGATACAAACCGTTAGAACTATACATTTTAGAATGCTTTGCATAATGAGCGCTTAGTTACCAAATACACTGTCGCGACCAAAAACTATCTTCGGACTTGTGGATGCGCAACGGGCTTAACGCGACGCGTGCCTTGTACATTTAAAAATCTTGAGAGTTCCTGTAATGCTTTTTGATACACCTCGCGTTTGAATTCGATGACAGACTCCATAGGTATCCAGTAGTCATGCCAGCGCCAAGCATCGAATTCCGGTCGTTCGCTCGCACGAAGAGAAACATCGCTGTCGCGCCCAGTCAGTCTTAACAGATACCAAATTTGTTTTTGGCCACGATACCTGCCGCGCCATTCGCGCTTAATCCAATGATCAGGCACGTCATAACGTAACCAATCGCGGGTACGTCCAAGGATTTTAACGTGGCTAGGCTGTAGCCCAACTTCTTCTTCCAACTCGCGGTACATTGCCTGCTCTGGCGTTTCCCCAGATTTAAGGCCGCCCTGTGGAAATTGCCACGAATGCTCTTTAACCCGCTTCCCCCAAAATACTTCATTTTTGGAGTTGCACAATATGATACCGACGTTATAGCGATAGCCGTCATGGTCCATCATACCGATCACCTGCAAAATAATCCCGTTAGCGCATTTTTTCATACTTTCGAGTGGAATTAAAGACATAAAATCTTTGTATTCTCGCCCATGAGGATATTTAGGCACTGTAAAATACGTGCTTACTCTGAATGGTCTCTGTCATGCGGGCATCGCAATTTTTTATTTCCACGCTTAAAGAAGCACCTTCTGAGGCGGAACTTAGTAGTCACCGCCTCATGTTACGTGCGGGATTGATCAAACAACTCGCGACTGGCCTATATACCTGGATGCCGCTTGGTCTCAGGGTATTACGCAAGGTCGAGCGTGTTGTACGAGAAGAAATGGACAAAGCCGGTGCCATTGAGCTTTCGATGCCAGTGGTTCAACCATCAGAGCTTTGGCTGGAATCTGGCCGCTGGGATTATTTTGGGCCAGAACTCCTGCGCTTTGTCGATAGGCATAAAAGAGATTATTGCCTCGGGCCGACGCACGAGGAAGTGATTACCGATATTGCGCGTCGCGAAATCAAAAGCTATCGCCAACTTCCTGTTAATTTTTATCAAATTCAAACTAAATTTCGCGACGAGATTCGCCCAAGATTCGGCGTAATGCGCGCGCGAGAATTTCTCATGAAAGACGCATACTCTTTCCACGCCGACCGCACCAGCTTAGAGAAAACCTATGGCACCATGTATGACGCTTACGCTAATATCTTTACCCGACTCGGGCTGAGATTTAGAGCGGTGGCAGCGGATACCGGCGCGATTGGCGGAACAGGCTCACACGAATTTCATGTGCTCGCCGACTCAGGCGAAGATGCGATCGCGTATTGCCAAAGCTCGGATTACGCTGCTAACGTTGAACTGGCAGAAGCGCTGCCCCCGAAAGTTCAGCGACCTTTACCTTCACAAGCGTTAACAGAAGAGCCCACTCCCAATCAACGCACAATTGCTGAGGTCTGCAAGTTTTTGAAAATGCCTGCCCAACGTTTTATCAAGACGTTAGTTTATGAAGGGACAGATGGTTTAGTTGCATTTTTAATTAGAGGCGATCACATATTAAACGAAGCAAAAGTATTAAAACTCACGCAAATAAAAAGCCCTCTTCGTACCGCAAGCGAGGAACAAGTACGCAAAGTATTTGGTGCGGGCTTCGGGTCTATAGGTCCGGTTCTTAATATCGTCCCGGAATCCACTCGCAGACGGCCCCTTGAACAACTGAGAGCGGAAAAAAGTAAGCTCACGATTGTGGCTGATCACTCGGTCAGGGAAATGAGTGATTTTATATGCGGGGCAAACATAGATGGGCATCATTTTACCGGTGTAAACTTTGAAAGAGACTTGCCAGAGCCGGATATGGTTGTGGATATACGCAACATAGTCCCAGGTGACCCTAGCCCCGACGGTAAGGGCACACTGGACATTTGTCGCGGTATCGAGGTCGGTCATATTTTTCAACTAGGAACAAAATACTCCAGAGCGCTGCACGCGAATTTTCTCGACCAAAGCGGTACGTCATGCAATATGGAAATGGGGTGTTATGGTATAGGAATATCGCGCATCGTCGCCGCAGCCATTGAGCAAAATCATGACGATCACGGTATCATTTTTTCTGCAGCCCTGGCCCCATTTCAATTGGTGATTGTGCCCATCGCTATGGGTAAAAGTGCCCTCGTAAGAAACACGGCAGAAACTTTATACAATGAACTGACGCAAAGCGGAATTGAGGTATTGCTGGATGATAGGGACGAACGTCCCGGCGTCATGTTAGCCGATATGGAGCTTATCGGAATCCCACATCGCCTTGTCATTGGCGAACGTGGTCTAAAAAACGCAGAGATCGAGTACCAAGCGCGCGGTCAAAAAGAAGCGCAAATGCTGCCATTAAGTAACGCTGTCACTGTTATCAAATCGATTTTATGCGACAGTTAATCGTTTTTATCTGCTTCTTGCTTAACGCTTCTTGGGCTCTCGCCGGTGAGCAAATGTACGAGCCGCTCTCAGCTAGCGTGCAAACTGCTTTAACGCGCTCCATCAGTGACAGGGCCGCACCTTATCTCGCTTTCCCTACCCAAGAAGAAGCGCAAAAATGGTTGGATGCCATGTCTACGCGCTTACAATCGCGTATTTCTGATCCAATATTTAGACGCGATTTTCTTAAGACTGTACATTACGAAGCGAGTCGCGCCGGCCTTGATCCGCAACTCGTGTTGGGTTTAATCCAAGTGGAAAATCGATTTAAAAAATATGCGTTATCGCGTGCCGGTGCGCGTGGATATATGCAGGTCATGCCATTTTGGGTCAAACTTATCGGAAGTCAAGACCACGATCTATTTCACCTACGCACCAACCTGCGCTACGGCTGTACGATACTTAGGCATTATTTGGATATCGAAAATGGAAATTACTTCCGAGCTCTGGGACGCTACAATGGCAGCCTTGGACAATCGGAATACCCGAATATGGTCGTGCGCGCGTGGCTAAAAACCTGGAAATACCAAACTAAAACAGTATCGATATCTGACAAAAAAGCACGTGAGGCCACAGGCTAAGCTTGGTACAACAAAATTTCGCCGCGATTCGCCTCTATTGAGTCGCCATTCCAACGTCGATATTGTCCGCTAATCTGCGCCTCAGTAATGGGCAAGCCGCTATCTTTTAAATGCGCTAGATATAAGCGCAGGAATAATGGATGATAGGTTTCGGCATAGGTAAACGTCGGGAGCATCTCGGCTTCATGCATCGAAACAATTGAGCCACGCTTCATTCCGGCACCTGGTCTGATCCCTAATTTCCCAA
>CANMPU010000090.1 GCA_947499755.1 Betaproteobacteria bacterium
GAACTACAGCAGTCGATGGAATATGCGGAAAAAGCTCGGCTACGCGGAGAGCAAGCGAAGAGTGAGCTGTCCGAGGTCAGCCACTTGATTGAACAAGAATCTATGCAAGAACAAGATGCGCTAGACAGGTTGGCGCGGTATCAGGAATCAGCCAGTGCATTTAGAGTCCAGGTGCCGCGGGCGCAGCAAGAATTCGAAGCTGCAGAACAAGCGCTTAACGGTCAGCGTGCCTTGCTGCGTACGGCAGAAAATGAGTTGCAGCAGGCAATTTTCCATGAAAAGTCATGTTCAAATAAATACAATGAGTTAGAAATAAATATTAATGTATTACGTGAGAGAATTTCTGGTTTTACGATCTCAATTGCCAGGCTACAGGGTGAGCTTGCGAGCTATAACGATGCGCCATTAAACCAGGAACTGCAGGATGCTTTAGGCGTCAGGACTACTAGGGAACAAAAGCTTAAAGAAGTACGCGAGCGCCTAGAAAACATAATTCAGGCGATTCAGCAAACTGAACTTGAAAGACTGGCGGTCGAACAAAAACTACAGCCATTGCGAGATCGAATTGCTGAGGTACGTTTAAAAGAACAAGAAGCGCGCTTGTTAGCGGAGCAATACGGAAATCACCTATCCACCCTTGCCGAAGACGAATTGATTGCGATGTTGCCGAAAGGCGCTCGACCGAATAATTTACAATCTCAGATTGATGTGCTGACTCAAGAAATAACCGCGCTCGGCGCCGTCAATCTTGCCGCGCTTGATCAATTGCAAACTAGCCGCGAGCGCAAAGCGTATTTAGACACGCAGGCCCTAGATTTAAAGGACGCAATTGCAACACTGGAAGATGCGATACGGCGTATAGATCTCGAAACACGAGAACGATTGCAAAAAACCTTCGATACGGTGAATAAAAATCTTGACGAGATGTTTTCCACCTTATTTGCCGGAGGACATGCGAGTTTGCTACTTACCGGCGCGGAGATTCTCGATAGCGGTGTGCAGATCATTGCACAGCCTCCGGGAAAGAAGAACACATCAATTCAACTACTGTCCGGTGGCGAAAAAGCGCTTTGTGCTTTAGCTTTAGTTTTTTCGTTATTTAAGCTCAATCCCGCGCCATTCTGTCTTCTAGACGAAGTGGATGCGCCGCTCGACGATCATAATACCGAGCGTTACTGTGAGTTAGTCAAAAAATTGTCGAGCGAAAGCCAATTTCTGTTTATTAGCCATAATAAAATAACCATGGAAATGGCGGAACAGCTAGTCGGGGTAACCATGCAGGAGTTAGGAGTTTCGCGGGTTGTCGCAGTCGATATGGAACAGGCATTGAAAATCAAAGAAGAGGTTGCTGCATAGTGGCCGTTACTCGTCATGAATGACCTCCAACTTAGTTTATTGGCGATCGGTGGCGTAATCGTCGCCGGGGTCGTCCTATTTAATTGGTATCAAGAAAGAAGTTTTCGTCGACCGAGCGAGAAAGCATTTAGCCGTGATCATGACGACGTGCTGTTACGTGTTCCGACGCGGACTAGCGAATCAGATGAGCGTGTCGAGCCAACATTGGTGGACGCTCAGGAGGGTCAAGAATTAGAAGTCAGTCCCACCAACGTTGAAACAAATCACCCATCGATTGATAGTCAGTGGTGTGATCCAGCGATAGACTATATAGTCGAATTGAAATACGCTGAACCCATCAATGCCAGCGCCATTGGCGAGCTATTGTGTGATACGAAAGAGGTCGGTAAACCGGTATCCTGTATTGGGTTTGATGTTAATTCTGGTCGATGGGAAGAGGTTTCCGCTATCCCGACCGCGTCTTTTAGTGCACTAAAAATAGCAATCCAATTGGCAAATCGAAATGGTCCAATCAACCACGTCCAGTTGATTGCGTTTTGCGACATGGTGAAGGATATCGGCCTACAGACGCATGCGGAAATTAATTTTCCGGACAGTAATCGGGCGTTGGCGTCGGCCGTGGAATTAGACCAATTTTGTTCGGATGTGGATGTGTCCATCGTGTTTAATATCATTTGCCGTAGCGGTGCGTCCTTTGCAGCAACAAAAATACAAACCGTAGCGCAATCTTTAGGCTTACGCCTGGAATCTGACGGCGTGTTCTATTTTTATGGCGAAGGCGAACGCACTTTGTTCACATTAAGTAATCGTGAAACAACTAAATTTATTGAAGAGAATATGCAAAGCATTTCGACCCAGGGAGTCACATTAACTTTTGAAGTTCCCACGACAAGCAGCAGGATGCATGCCTTTGAAGAGTTTGCGCAGATCGCAAAGACATTGACGACATCGTTGGGGGGATTGTTAGTTGATGACAACTATGTTCCCCTTAATGAGCAGGGCGTGGAAAAAATAAAACTGCAATTGGTAAAAATCTATAATGAAATGGATCATCATCAGACTTTTCCGGGTAGTGCGCGCGCAGCGAGGTTATTTTCGTGAATGGAAACCTTCCCCGACATTTCGGCGCGGGTGGAGGAGTTGCGCCGAACCTTGGCGCAGCACAATTATCTCTATTATGTTAAAGACGCCCCCGTTATTCCAGATTCGGAATACGATCGTTTATTTCGTGAGTTACAAGAACTAGAACAACAATTCCCACAGCTCATTACGCCAAATTCGCCAACATGCCGAGTAGGCGGCGCTCCCCAGAGCGAATTCTCGCAGGTAGTTCATAATCTCCCTATGCTCTCGCTCAATAACGCGCTCGATGCGGGCGAGGTTAGCGCTTTTGACACGCGCGTCCGAGAAATGTTGCGCGTTGATTTCGTAGAATATGAAGTTGAACCAAAATACGATGGATTAGCCGTATCGTTACGTTATGAAAGCGGTCAATTCATGCAAGGGGCGACGCGCGGCGACGGGTTTAAAGGTGAGAATGTAACGAATAATTTACGCACGATAAATTCGATTCCATTGCAACTCAAAGGATCGATGGTGCCAAATCTCGTCGAAGTCCGCGGGGAAGTGTTGATGCTGAAAGCGGATTTTGAGAAGCTGAATCGTGTTCAGTTGGAACTGGGTAATAAGCAGTTTGTTAACCCGCGAAATGCAGCAGCCGGTAGCTTGCGACAATTGGACGCGCGCATAACGGCGTCACGAAAATTATCTTTTTTTTGTTACGGCATTGCTGAGTGCTCAACGGAGAACCTACCGCAGACACAGAGTGGCACATTGGAAATGCTAGAGCACTTGCAATTTCCCGTATCTAAGGAACGCGAAATCGTTCATGGTGTTTCGGGGCTATTTAGTTATTACAAGAAACTGCTAGAGAAACGGGAAATTTTACCTTATCAAATTGATGGTGTCGTGTATAAAGTGAATAGTATTCAGTCTCAGGAAAAACTTGGCTTCGTGGCGCGTGCCCCACGTTTCGCGATTGCACATAAGTTTCCCGCTGAGGAGGCAATGACGATGGTGCAAAATATTGACGTTCAAGTCGGACGGACTGGGACGCTCACACCAGTAGCTCGCCTAGTTCCAGTCTTCGTTGGCGGCGTAACCGTTAGCAGTGCGACGCTACACAATGAAGACGAAATACGTCGGAAAGATGTACGTATTGGAGACAGCGTCATTGTTAGACGCGCTGGCGACGTCATTCCGGAAATAGTGGGTGTCGTGCGTGAATTACGTCCGGCGCATACTGTTGAATTTCTGATGCCAGAGAAATGTCCGGTATGCAATTCGCTGATCAAGCGCGTCACAGGCGAGGCGGCAAGCAGATGTCTTGGCGGATTATTCTGCGCAGCGCAAAGGAAACAGGCGCTATGCCATTTTGTTTCCCGAAATGCGATGGATATTGACGGGCTAGGCGAGAAAATAGTCGAACAGTTAGTAGACGGAAATATTGTTAAAACTCTCGCTGATGTATATCAGCTAACGATACCCATGCTCGAAAAGTTAGATCGTATGGCGTATAAATCTGCTGCCAATGTCGTGGAGGCGATCGATAATAGCAAGAATACGACGTTAGCCAGATTTATCTATGCCCTGGGGATTCGCAATGTTGGTGAGTCGACCGCAAAGGAGCTGGCCAAATACTTTGGCAAGTTGGAGCGATTAATGAATGCGGATGAGGAGACGTTACGGCGTGTTCCCGATATTGGGCCTATAGTCGCACAGAGCGTTGTACAGTTTTTTATGGAGTCGCACAATCGTGATGTAATCGATAGGATTAGACGTGCGGGAGTCGCATGGCCGGAGAATGAATTGCGACCCCAAGACGATAAAACTACGATTAATGGGAAGGTATTTGTCTTGACCGGTACGCTACCGAATATTACGCGTGATGAAGCGCGTGCACGTATTGAAGCACTGGGTGGCAAAGTGAGCTCCAGCGTATCCAAAAAAACCAGTTATGTCATCATTGGTACAGATCCTGGATCAAAGTTAGTAAAAGCCAAGGAGCTAGGTATCGCAATATTGAACGAGGATGGCTTTCTCGATTTGCTACAACAATAGACTATTTTAAAAATGAAGAAAATTACCAAAGCGGTATTTCCGGTAGCAGGTCTCGGCAGTAGATTTCTACCGGCGACGAAGGCAAGCCCAAAAGAAATGATGCCTATCGTAGATAAACCGCTAATACAGTATGCGGTCGAAGAAGCTATTGCGGCAGGACTCACTGAGATGATATTTATCACGGGTAGAGGCAAACGTGCGATAGAGGACCATTTTGATACCTCCCTGGAAGTGGAAACAGAATTGGAAGCGCGTGGAAATAAAAAGATGTTGGCAATTGTACAAAATATTTTACCGAAACATGTTTCTTGTACTTATGTCAGACAAGCGCGTGCTCTGGGTTTAGGGCACGCGGTGCTTTGTGCAAAGCCTGTTGTTGGTGACAACGCATTTGCGGTGTTATTAGCAGATGTTCTTGTAGATGCGGACCAACGAGAGTTGGGGAAAATGACTGAAGTTTTTCGTGAAAAAAATTGTTCCATACTTGGCGTGCAAAATGTCGATCGACACGATACGGAAAAATATGGGATTATCAAGAGTAAAAATTCTTCTGCTGCGCTACATGAGATTAGCGCGGTTGTAGAAAAGCCTAAACCAGCATACGCGCCATCAACTTTAGCGCTAGTAGGACGATATATTCTTACCCCCGGAATTTTTTCTCATTTAGAAAATATTAAACCGGGAGCTGCCGGAGAGCTTCAGCTGACAGATGGCATCGCATCGTTGTTGGTCGATGAGCCTATATGGGGCGTTGAGTTCCATAGCAACTGTTACGATTGCGGGTCAAAGCTGGGGTACCTAAAAGCTAATCTTGTCTATGGCATGAAACATCCGGAAGTGGGACAAGAATTCAGGGAATATTTGGGAAAGAGTGTA
>CANMPU010000091.1 GCA_947499755.1 Betaproteobacteria bacterium
TCCCTCGAACCCCAAGTCTTTCGCAACCATGGCACGATCGATGGGATAGCTGGTCCCTGCGAGCGCGGCAGAGCCTAGCGGTAACTTATTCACCCGCGCCCGACAATCACTTAGCCGACCAAGGTCGCGTTGCAGCATTTCAAAATAGGCCATTAGATGGTGACCAAAAGATATTGGCTGCGCAACTTGAAGGTGCGTAAACCCTGGCATAATCGTGTTGACGTTTTTTTCGGCGATGTCGAGCAGTGTAGTTTGTAACGCGCGTAGGTGTTTAGTGATCGTGTCAATTGCCATGCGCAGGTATAAGCGCACATCGGTCGCCACTTGGTCGTTACGTGAACGGCCCGTATGCAATTTCTTGCCCGCGTCGCCAATTAACGCGATTAATCTACCCTCGATATTGGAATGCACATCTTCCCGCTCTAGCGCCCATTCGAAAACGCCTGACCGTATCTCTAACAAAATCTGCGCCATGCCCTTTTCGATTGCTGTTTGCTCGTCTACACTCAATATACCGACAGCATGTAACATGCGTGCGTGCGCAAGTGAAGCGCTAATATCAAATTCGGCAAGCTTGCGATCAAAGACAATGGAGGCGGTGTAATGTTTGACCAATTCGTCTACCGGCTCATTGAAGCGACCAGACCATGGTGTGTTGGCAGCGGAGTTTGGATCATCTTGCATAGTGAGAGCGCCTTGTTCAAAATGAAAACTATTCGTTGGGTAGAATACCCACAATCATACTGGGCTGTACAGGTTACTTAGTCTCAAATTATGGCAAGTATAAAACAAAACGAAATTTCAAGTAGCTTACCGGATTTTAGAAATTTGGGTGTAATGCTACGGATTCTTCTAATAACCAATGTTGCCGGGTTGGTCGCGGCGCTTATTTATCAGGCGACCATTAGCGGTGTGCTTCGGGAGTTTATCGATATTTCGAGTAAACTCCAGCCGATCCTTATTTTGAGTCTGTTGATGTTGAGCGCGGTAAATGGCTGGCTACACCGCGTTTCTTACCAGTTGGGGGTTGTTTTAGTTATCGGCCTAATAGCAGGGATAACGATTGTTATATATTCGTTGGCGCATTACTTATTTGGTGACGCGCTCGGTTTACTGGAACGTTATCTCCTATTCTCGACGCTAATCACCTTACTGTTGCTTTTTTACTTTCGTTTACGCAGTCGAGCGTTGTCGCCGGCTCTATCCGAAGCACGCTTACAAGCACTACAAGCACGTATTCGACCGCATTTCTTGTTTAACAGCCTTAACGCAGTTTTAAGTCTTATCCGCGTGGATCAAAAGCATGCAGAGACCGCGTTAGAAGATTTAGCGGATCTGTTTCGCGTGTTAATGCTGGATAACAACCAGCTCACTACTTTAGCTAAAGAGATCGAGTTATGTCGTCAGTACTTAAACCTCGAACAGTTACGTTTGGGAGACAGGCTCAAATTGGAATGGTTTGTTGACAAGATGCCGGGCGACGCCTTGATTCCACCATTGATATTGCAACCGTTACTGGAGAATGCGGTCTATCATGGCATTGAGCCTAGCGGCGAGCCCGGTATAATCAGCATCAATATTTATTTGAGCCGCGATCAGGTTCATGCCGTATTGACGAACCCATACCGTGCAGAGGGTGATCATCATGCGGGCAACAAAATGGCGATGGCAAATATACGTGAACGACTCAGTTTGCACTACGATGCAGAGGCGGCGCTTGATTGCCGCGTAAAAGACAATTCTTACCATGTGCATATTGTCATTCCCTACACGAAAGCAAGTAAACCATGAATGAAGCCTCTCAAGGACTTCGCATCATTGTTGTCGATGACGAAATGCCGGCACGAAATCGCTTGAAAGATTTGCTTGCGGACTGTTCGGCAAGATTGCCAATTGCAGTGGTGGGCGAAGCCGCGAATGGCCTTGAAGCGCTACAGTATCTGGATAATAACGATGTTGACGTAATTTTATCTGATATTCGTATGCCGGAAATGGATGGAATTGAACTCGCGCAGCATTTGCTCAAACTGGAAGATCCGCCGCATATCATTTTTACGACGGCGTACGACACCTATGCGATACGCGCGTTTGAACTGCATGCGATCGATTATCTTCTGAAGCCAATACGATTAGGACGCTTGTTTGAAGCGCTATCCAGAGCGCGCACTATTACACCTTTGCCACTGGATGTGTTGCGCAATATCGCTCTACAGCCGCGAGCCAATTTAAGCGTACAAGAACGCGGAAAAGTTCATCTTATACCGATGGAAGACATTCTTTATCTTAAAGCAGAATTGAAGTACGTTACTGTCAAAACGCTTAATCGAGAGCATATTCTTGAAGAGTCTTTAATTAATTTGGAAGAGGAGTTTGCACAAAGCTTTGTCCGTATTCACCGGAATTGTCTTGTTGCCAAGAAGCATATCATTGGATTTGAACGCATCCCAATGATGCCAACGAATCCTACTGGGTCGTGGTGTTGAAGGGGTCTAGCGAGAAACTACAACTTTCTCGACGTCAACGACATCTTGTTAAAGAATTTGGCAAGAGCTGACAGATTAACCGCTATTTCTCAACCAGGCGGCAACGCCATTGATGCTGAGTAAAATTGCACGTTTTACTTTGTCTTCGGTATCCCCCGCGCGGAAGCGTCGTAGTAATTCCACCTGCAGGTGGTTGAGTGGGTCGATATAGGGGATACGGCAAACAAAACTTCGTGCCAATCCTGCGTTATTTTGCAGTAATTCTTTATGACCGGTAATCGTGAGCAAAGATTTAGTTGTTCGTTCCAGTTCGGATTGTATGCGACCAAAAATCGTTTCACGTAATTTCTTGTCAGTGACTAAATCCGCATAGCGTGAACCGATGCTGATGTCTGTTTTTGCCAATACCATATCCATATTACTGAGTAATGCCTGTAGAAACGGCCAGGCGCTATGCATCTCGCGCAAAGTATCTAGTCCAGCGTTACCGCGTCGTTTGAAAAAGGCATCTACTGCCGACCCAAAGCCATACCATCCGGGGATGATCATGCGGCTTTGGCTCCAACTGAACACCCATGGGATCGCGCGTAAATCTTCTATGCGATCCGATTTTTTTCTGGCAGCAGGGCGGCTGCCTATATGTAGTTCCGCTATTTCATTGATCGGTGTTGCCGCTCTGAAAAATTGCACAAAACCTGGTGTTTCGTACACCAGGTTTCTATAAGCTTGAAATGCGTCATTACTCAGCTCCTCCATGATGTCGTAATACGCGTCGTTATGGTATGCCGGACTATCGCTATTGAGCAGCGTTGCTTCAAGAGTACCGGCAACGATCGTTTCAAGATTGCGTCGTCCAATTTCCGGATTGGCGTATTTGCTTGCAATAACTTCGCCCTGTTCAGTAATTCGAATCTGACCATTCACAGTCCCGGGCGGTTGCGCCAATATTGCCTGATAACTTGGGCCACCACCGCGGCCGACGGTGCCACCGCGCCCATGAAATAGACGCAGTTGAATCTTGTTTTTTTCGAATACACGTACCAATTCCACTTCTGCTTTATACAACTCCCAATTGGCGGTAAGGTAGCCCCCATCTTTGTTGCTGTCGGAGTATCCCAGCATGACTTCCTGGACATTCCCTGACCGTCGTAGTAATTCCCTGTAGTAGGGGATTGCGAACAAATCATCCATGATCTTGCCGCAACCACGCAGATCGCCTATGGTTTCGAACAACGGAATAATGTTGATTTCTAGTTTCGCAGAGCCGCTGGATTTTAAGAGACCCACCTCTTTCATTAACAACGCTACTTCAAACAGGTCACTTATGCCGGTTGTCATGGAAATGATGTAATTTGGCAGCGCCTGTTTCCCGTAGCGACGATGAATGTCTGCAGCAGTATCAAGGATTTTGAGTTCGCCTAAAACCTCAGGGCTATATTCGATATAAGGCGAACGCAACAAGCGTGGTAGCGCAATTTCATCGAGTAGCCAACGAATACGTTCGCTTTCGCCAAGCTGGGAGTAGCCGGTCTTGTTTGCACCTAGCGCAAAGAGTTCATTGACAACCAGTTCATGCACGGCACTATGCTGGCGCATATCAAGCGGCACTAGGTGAAAGCCAAACGTCTCGACCGCACGCCGTAAGCTTTGTAATCTGCCTTGTGCGATACGATCTGAACCATGTTGTTTTAAGGACGCAATAAAAATATCGAGCTCCGCAATAAATTCCTCATGATTGGCGTAGGGTTTCGCCGTGCCGATTGCACGCCGTTCTGTTGGATGGTCGTCAAGTTTCTTTAGAGTGGCGGCCAAGCGGCTGTATACCCCAACCAAGGCACGACGGTAGGGCTCGTCTAGGCGATGTTCAGAGATATCGGGTGACGCGGTCGCCAGTTTTTCCAATTCAGGACTGACGTCTACCAAACGCTGTGACAAACTAAGCCCAGTACCAAGCTGATGAATTTCGCCGAGATAGTGTTCTAAGACTGACGACGATTGCCGCTCTACAGCGCGGCGGGTAACTTTGTCCACGACAAAGGGATTGCCGTCCCTATCGCCACCTATCCAGCTTCCTAAGCGTAAAAATGAGGGAATATGTTTTGCTTTTTCTGGCGAGTGTCGTGCCAGCAACGCCTCAAGCTCATGGTAGAGTCGCGGTACTTCGGTGAGAAAAGTGTACTGATAATAAGCCAATCCGTTTTCGACTTCGTCGGAGACGGTTAGTCGCGCAGAGCGTAAAACGCGCGTTTGCCAAAGCGTGAGAATGATGCGGCGTAGCGCTTGTTCATTATTTTCCAGTTCACTCGGGGTAAGTTTGATACGGTCACGTTCATTCAGTAAGCGCGCCACTTCTCTCTGACAATCGAGAATGCTCTTACGTTGGACTTCTGTCGGATGTGCCGTCAAAACGGGAGAAACCAGGGCAGACGCGAAAAACTGATAAACCGCATCAATGCTGATTCCCGCCGCTAGTACGCGGTCGAGCGCATAAGCGATTGTTCCAGGTTGCGCGGGCTCGCCTGCGATTTCCTGGTCGCGCCAACAACGATTTTGATGTAAATCATCGGCGATATTTGTCAGTTGGGAAAAAAAACTGAATGCACGCACAACGGCGATCGTTTCAATATGATCTAAACGATTTAAGATATTATCCAGTTGCGCTTTCGCCTGGGGGTCGCGATCGCGGCGAAACCGAACGGAATGTTGGCGGATATTCTCTATTAGTTCAAACGTTGCCAACCCTTCCTGTTCACGCAAAGTGTCACCGAGGAATCTTCCTAGCATGCGAATATCTTCGCGCAATCTCTTGTCGGTCAATGACGAATTCT
>CANMPU010000092.1 GCA_947499755.1 Betaproteobacteria bacterium
TTAATGATAGAGACTGTCATTCCACGCGCCACAATCAGAGGAACGAGTTTCTCGACTAATGTGGTCTTTCCACTTCCGGAATATCCGGCAAATCCAAAGACTTTCATCGCAATATCCGAATATTTACAGGAGATTTAACCACGATTTTAGCAGATCAATTCGCAGGGTGCGCGTGCGCATAACTACCCACTAAGAAATAACTGCCAATTTTACGCCAGAGCTAGATGGGGTTTGGAGTGTGCCGTCGGCGAGCGTCAGTATATTCATATTGGGAAGTCGGATAATATCGTGGTCGTGACAGGCGATTAAAACGCAATTGTTTTCCTGACACATTTTTTGAATTAAAGCGATGGTCTGCGCGCGTGCTGCTTGATCAAGATTCGCAGTGGGCTCATCAAGCAAAACAAGTTTAGGGTTAAGAATTTTTGTTCGTGCTAAAGCAACGCGTTGCTTCTCACCACCCGACAGATGTCTGGGTGCTACGTTAGAGACGTGGTTCACTCCTGCCCAGTCGAGCGCTTCGCTCACCAAGGTATCACGTATTGGCTTTGCGATGCGCCTTACTTTCAAACCGTATTCAATATTGTGAGCAATTGTTGTATTAAATAAATACGGATGTTGTTCTACGTAGATTACTTGATAGCGTATCCAATCGCGCAAACTTGCGAGAGGGAGCGCTCTGTCTTCGAATTCGTAGGTTTCGATCTTCGCACTTTCTAACCCGGCTAAAATACGCAACAACGTGGTTTTTCCTGAGCCGTTATCTCCGGTTAGAACATATGCCTTCCCAGCCTCTAGCTTTATCTCGGGAATATCCAATATTCGGCGACTGCCGAATTCTTTGCGTAACCCTGTTACCCTAAGTAATGGCGCGCTCATTTAAGGCCGCCCTCACCCTGAAAACGCGCAAGTGTAAAATTTAATCCCAGGGCCAATGCGATTAATACAAACCCTAATGCTATCCCTTGTGCAAATTCACCTTTGCTGGTCTCTAACGCAATCGTTGTCGGGATATTTCGTGTTAACCCAGCGATATTTCCGCCTAACATCAGTGCGGCACCCACTTCCGAAATAATTCTCCCAAATCCATTAAATATCGCCGCCATGACGCCGAACCGGACCTCCCATAGAACGGTAAGGGAGGCACGTACCCTGCTCGCGCCTAAGCCTATCGCCGTATCGTGCGCCCTAGGGTCTGCGCCTTGAACAGCGGATATCGTGAATGCAACTAACACCGGAAGCACGATCATCATTTGGCCAAGAATCATCGCCGAAGGGGTAAACAACATGTGCAACGAACCCAAGGGTCCTTGGCGCGATAACAACATATACAGTACCAGGCCAACGACAACGGTCGGGAAAGAAAGCAACCCTTGAATCACGATAACGATGGTACGTCGTCCAAGAAACCGTTTAGTTGCGAGAAAATAACCGGCGACAATTGCGATCGGCGCCACAATCGCAAGCGCCGTTAATGAAACACGTAGGGAAACAAATATAATCCCCCACAACTCACGGTCACCGGAGAACAACAGATGAAATGCATCTCTCGTGCTCTGAAACAAATCCATCTTTACCCTATCGTATTTCTTGTTACTAACTCTAGTCTAAAAATCAAACTGGGCGCGGAAATTAAATGCCCTTTCGTTACTGGTTGATGTGGCTCCGCCTGGCGCACCAGGGGTAATGACAACAGGCGTATCAAAGTTGGTGTCAACATAGTTAACGGAAAGCTGCGTGTTTGGATTGACGATCCACTTTAATCCTAGCGACCAACTATCCGCTTTATTTGTCGCTGTCGTCGTGGTGCCTGAACCTGTCAATACGCCGGTACCCACAGCGTTTGTCGTTTTAAAATCACCCGCATCACAATTTGTATGACGTAACCCAAGCTCCAACGCACCCAATCCGCCGGCCCCCGGCTTAAAGTTAGCCTTAGGTCGTAAACGCCCGAAGACGCCTCCGGAGTACGCGTCTGCATATTTCTCACCGGTTATGAGCCAACTGGTGCTGACGTAGTAAATGTCGATATCTCTATCGTAATTGACACCCACAGCGCTGTTACCTTGATAATTTTCATTAAAGTACTCTGTCTGAAATTTAACCGGCCCCCACGCAACTGCCGCTTCCAAAGCGCCGCGAGTTCGGTCCACGTCCGTTCCCGTAAAGGTTGCCGTATTGAAAAAGGTAATGCCGCGTGATTCGGAACGGCCGCTAGTTAATGTCGTCACGGGAATTGTACCGTCCGAGAACGAACCACCCAAATGAAATACCGCATTCTTATAGTCCGCTAGCTGAGCAAAATTCACTGCAACGCGACCGATCACATCGTTACCATCGACACTGTTGTTTACGTCGTTGACATTCTTTCCCTGCCCTGTCGATACTGCTAACGCGTAATTCACGCCGAGCTTCGGTTCGCCCCACACCATCGCGCCGCGCTCTTTTCCTGGAAGCTGCGCGTTAATCAACGAACGCTCTTGGAAATCGATAAATAAATCGCTGGTTAAATCCTCTAAGGTCATGGGCATCTTAAATTGCCCGATACGGAACTGCACCGGTTTCCACCATGCAATGTTGAACCACGCCTCGTCTAACGCGAGTCCGCCGGTTGCAGAGGAAAAGTCTGCCTGAACCAAAAATGAATAGTCATTATAAAACTTGCCTTTCACACCGAGATAAGCACGACGAACGTCGAAGGTATCTGCATCTATGGCGTCGGCACCGCCGTAGTTCCGATAATCCAATTGAATCCGGCCATTGGCGGAAATCGAGGTCGACTTATCTGCGGACTCCCAGGTAATTCCATCCTTAAATTTTGCTTTAATCTCCGTTTTTGCTTCTTCCTTCTGCTTTTCCTTGCCTTCTTCTGCGAGCGCTTCTTTGAAACGCAACTTTCTCACGTCAGCCTTCTGAGCAGCCTTCTCTTCGGCGATATCATCCGCCAGCGACTGATATTCCTCGGCGGTAATGATCTTCTTCGCTTTTAATATTCCTAATAATTTTTCCGCAGTATTCGATGACGCAAACGTCAGTGTCGTTACACTGAAAAATAACGACGCGACTGCAGCAAGTAAAATTCTGCTTCCCAGGCCTATCGATTTTGATGATGCCATGTTCCTACCTCCCCACAATGAATTACGAAGAATATTTAAACACCGAAAGCACCCCTTTTAAAAACGCACTTTCAGCAAGTATTTACTGTGACAATAATTTTGCCTGATACGCTATTTTGCGCTTGGATAAAACAATTGCTGGCCATCGACTCGAAAATCCGCAATAGCCTGCTGCCCCTCCGCTGACACGATCCAATTGATTAGTTGCATTGCGCCTTTGTAATTGATGTCTGGGTGCTTCTCCGGATTAACCGCAATGATTCCGTATGGGTTAAACATTTTAGGATCGCCTTCAACAAGCGCGTCCAATCCGACTTTTGCGCGGTAAGAACCATAAGTGCCGCGGTCCGAAAGTGTATAGGCACTGAGTTCATTGCTCATGGCGAGTACTTCACCCATGCCTTGACCGGCGGAAACATACCAGCTGCCGGACGGCTTGATATCCGCAGCAGCCCAATAATTCTTTTCCATCTTATGCGTGCCGGAATCATCGCCACGAGATACAAACTTTGCTTTTTTCTCGACGATTTTTTTAAACGCTAGTACGACATCCGTTGCTCCACGTAGCCCAGCGGGGTCTCCTTTAGGGCCGACAATGATAAAATCGTTGTACATTACATTGCGCCGATTAACGCCAAAGCCATTGGCGACAAATTTATCTTCATCACTACGCGCGTGGACTAACACCACGTCCACGTCGCCGTTTTCGCCAAGCTTCAGTGCCTTGCCGGTACCAACCGAAACAACATTCACCACAGTGTTAAATTTCTTTTCAAAAATTGGCAGGAGATATTTAAGTAACCCCGAGTTTTCTGTGCTCGTGGTTGTAGCTATAAATATCTGTTCACTTGCCGTAGCGTAAGACCCGCACAAACCGCTAAGCAGCACCGCGAATAGACTGGCGCGTAGCCACGCGCCGCCGACTCGCTTTCCATGCGAGGGTTGCGATAAATACATATATGTATATTTTTTCATATCAAAACCTTATTCTCAGGTGGTGATTTAACGGCTGCTATCTCTAATACTTGATAAATTTTAAGGTAAGACACCACACACCGGCAACCGAGTAAATATGTCTATTATTACATATAACTACTGATTGAAATTAATTACCCTGCACAATCGCAACGCGAAAAAAAGGTGGTTCCGATAAACATTATTTCTAAGGGATAACGCAAGGTAGAGAATCGATAGGGCATCTACCCAATAGGTGAACAGAATATCGGCGGGCAAGAAAAAACAAGGCGGGCTACGCCGCCAGCGCTTTTAACACTCCCGTGGCTTAGGCCAACCAGTCGCGATCTCGGTTGATTTTGAATAGAGTTGCACCACCTAACTCGCTGCGACCTATTTGCGTTCTTTTAAAGCGTGTCGATTAAACGTAGCCCTAGCCGCATGGCACCACTTTACGGCCCCTAACGGCAAAAGCTCCGTCATGCCAGCGGAAGCATCCAGAATCAGCCTATCGGTTTAAGCTCAAGAATTATTAATTTCTGATAAAGCCGTTCGATAATCGGAGGGGCGGTAATGATCCAGCCATTCCAAGGCCCAGAACATTTTGCGATACGGATTAATAGAGGCGTCTTGCAAGAGCTCATCGTGATATTGCCACATGTGCAAATTGATTACGGTAGAGCGTGTTGATATCGCCGGCATGAAGCTGCGCTTCCAGCGTTTCATCTCGTCAATTTCCTTCAACATTGCCGCACGATCCGGCAACTGAAATTTGCCCTTAAGCAATTTTATTAACCAAACGCTGGCAAGGTGGGAAGTTAAAGAATTCGAAAACGTGGCGGCGCTGCCGATGAACGCCAAATTATTTAGATCAGGGTGAATGATATGGCGGTAAAGGTAGACACCATCGGCTTCCCGTGTTTTCGCAAAGGCTTCAGGCAAGAACTTATAGTTGTTAGATTTATAACCGGTACCAAAAATAACAACATCTGCTTCTATGTTTTCACCATTATTTAGTGTTACACCTTTTTCCGTGTATTCCTTAATTTCACCACAGTGATTTTTGATTTTTCCATTTAGCATCAACTTGTAAACTTCTTTTCTAGGCAGAAAATCTAGGTTGAAAATATCAATCTCAAATTTTTCTTTGGGTACGAGTCCGAGTTTCTTGAGCGGATACTGAATTCTAATAACAGCTTCGGTAAAACGCCAAAAACCCGATACCAGCAAG
>CANMPU010000093.1 GCA_947499755.1 Betaproteobacteria bacterium
GTCGAATAGACTCCATCATCGCATCAGCCATCACTGGCATCGCGACATTCAGTTCTAGTATTGAGCCCACGCCGCCGAACCCGCCATAGGTGATTACAGTATCATTTCCTATAACGCGTATCGCGACTTGTATCACGGATTCGCAGATCACTGGGTTCACTTTACCCGGCATGATGGATGATCCTGGTTGCGTTGCCGGCAGCATTAACTCAAATATTCCACAGCGCGGCCCACTGCCGAGCCAGCGTATATCGTTGGCGATTTTCGATAAACTTACTGCAACGGTTTTCAAACATCCGGACGCTTCTACGAAGGCGTCCTTCGCAGCTTGCGCTTCAAAATGATTGCCTGCTTCGCGAAACGCTATTCCTGTTTCACGACTTAAATCGGCCGACACGCGTTGACCGAATTCTTCGTGCGTATTAATCCCTGTGCCTACGGCAGTGCCGCCTATGGGCAATTCTGCTAAGCACTCGATTGCGCTATCGACGCGCACCAGCGCGTGCTGCACTTGCGCTGCGTATCCAGAAAAGATTTGCCCCATGCGTATCGGCGTTGCGTCCATGAGATGCGTGCGACCAACTTTGATGAGGTCGTCCCAGTCATGTGCGTGGCGTTCTAACGTTTTAAGCAAAATACCAAGCGCTGGTTTCAGCGATTTAGCCATGGCAAACGCTGCCGCGACATGCATCGCGGTCGGGAAGGTGTCATTACTCGATTGCCCCATATTAATATGATCGTTCGGATGCACGGGTTCGCGCGACCCTATTGCTTTACCGGCTATTTGGCTGGCGCGGTTGGCGATAACTTCGTTAACGTTGGTGTTCGAACTCGTACCCGACCCCGTCTGAAATACATCCACGACGAAATGCTGATCTAGTTTTCCTAGCGCGACTTCGGTCGCCGCGACGACGATCGCATCTGTTTTTGCTTTATCCAATTTCCCCAGCGCGCAATTTACCCGTGCTGCCGCAGATTTTATTAGACCGTACGCGTGTATCACCTCCAATGGAACACTGCGACCACTTACCGGAAAGTTTTCTACCGCGCGCTGCGCACTCGCACCCCACAATGCCCATTCGGGCACTTGCACGGCGCCCATGGAATCGCGTTCCTCACGCGTTTTAGATGATGTCATTTGCCCCCCGTCCTCCCACACTATTCAAATATCAGTTAAAATCCGAGCGCGCGTTTCATTGCGGTGCTGCGTAATTATTAGCCTAACAATGCAGCGCATTATACTCCTAGGTTTAACACCGCACAGAGTCATGCCATGTAGACATGCTTGGCGTTATATTTTTTTGAGTACTTTTTGCGTTTTATCCCTCAGTGTTGTGCAACTTTAGAACCAATGACAAATTCAGCGAAAAAACCGAGTTCGCAGTTATATCCACATATTGAACCCTACGCGTCAGGTATGTTGTCGCTGGATTCGGTGCATACGATGTATTGGGAGCAATCTGGAAATCCCAAGGGTGTGCCGGCAGTGTTTTTTCACGGTGGCCCAGGTGCCGGCAGTGTTCCTGGCCATCGACGTTTTTTCGACCCCGACATCTATCGTATCGTTGTATTTGATCAACGTGGCGCGGGGAAATCCACGCCCTTGGGCGAGCTTAAAGACAACACGACGCCACATCTCATCGCCGATATCGAAAAATTACGCGCGTATCTAAATATCGAGCGCTGGTTGGTGTTTGGTGGTTCGTGGGGGAGCACGCTTGCTTTGGCCTATGGTGAAGCACATCCCACTTCGTGTATTGGATTTATATTGCGTGGCGTTTTCTTGTGCCGCAGAAGCGAAATCGAATGGTTTTTATACGGATTAAAAACCCTGTTTCCAGAAGCATGGGACAAGTTCTCTGGGTATTTGCCAGCTGACGAGAGATCCGATTTATTGAAAAACTATATGCGTCGTTTGGTGCACTCCGATCCGCGCGTGCATATGCCGGCTGCGCGCTCGTGGAGCGTCTATGAAGGCTCGTGTTCCACATTGCTACCCAGCGCGGATACCGTTGCGTATTTTGCGAGTGACGTCGTCGCGTTGGGTTTGGCGCGTATCGAGGCGCATTATTTCACCCACGACATCTTCCTACCGGAGAATTCGTTGCTAGATAACATAGGTAAAATCCGACATCTTCCCGGCATCGCGATCCAGGGACGTTATGACGCAGTATGTCCTATTGTTTCTGCGCATGATCTTAAGCGTGCGTGGCCAGAATTAGAGTACCGCATTATTTCTGACGCGGGGCATTCAGCGTGGGAGCCGAGTATTGCGGCGTCCTTAATTGGCGCCACGGAAAAATTTAAAACTCTAATCTGATTCCAAGAGGGAACTACAATGCGACTGCTTACATTTAGTCCGAAATCCGGCGGTGTAAATCGTATCGGTTTGTTGCGGGAAAATAATCGCGTACTCGATATATTTCTAGAAGCGAAAAACAGGCGTCTCGCGCTCACGTTCGATCCTCTCGATATGTTGTCGTTGATTGCCGCAGGAGAAAACGGGCTCGCTAGCGTACGCGAACTTAATAAGGGTGCAGGAGTACAGGATTTGTCGTTGGAAGCTATTCTAATATCCGCGCCAATCCCGCGACCGCGTAAAAACATATTCTGCGTCGGATGGAATTATTTAGAACATTTCAAGGAAGGCGAAAAGATACGTCAGAGCGGGCAAGAGCTTCCGAAATATCCGGTCTTTTTCAGCAAAGCGGTTACTGCAGTGACCGGCCCGTTTGACTCGATACCTTACGACGCTAAGGTCACGGAAAAATTAGACTGGGAGGTCGAGCTCGGTGTCGTAATTGGTAGCTCAGGAAAAAACATTTCAACGGATAATGCGATGAAACACGTTTTCGGCTATACGGTGGTAAATGACATATCCGCGCGCAATCTGCAAAAGCGCCACGGCGGGCAGTGGTTCAAGGGGAAAAGCCTTGATGGCACCTGCCCCATCGGCCCTTATATTGTCACGCCGGAAGGGATAGATCCTGATAACCTTCAAGTAATAACGCGCATTAATGGCGTCGTGAAACAAGATTCAAATACCAAATATTTCTATTTCAAAATTCCACAGCTCATCGCCGAGCTATCTGTGGGAATGACCTTAGAGCCTGGGGATATTTTATCAACTGGAACGCCGCCAGGTGTGGGCTTTGCGCGCACCCCTCCAGAGTATCTCAAACCTGGTGACGTGATGGAAACCGAGATTATCGGCTTAGGAACGATGCGCAACGCGATTGGTTCAGATTGCATATGAGAGTTGGCCCATGAAACGGCTTAGGCTTTGATATTGATGTCGCTTGGTAAGTCGTATGGTCGGCCGGGTAAATCCCGTCCAATGTAGGCACTCGTCAGTAGTAAAATGCGGTCATCGAATGTTTCAAAACAATCCTGTGAAACCAGGGTAAGTCTGGTGCCTATCGGTACTAGACTTACGTTGGCACGTAAATTGAGCTAACTCGTCAGTCCTTAAGGTGCGTTAACTACCTTCTTTTCCCGCGGTTGGCTGGCTTGCCAACCACTCAACAATAGACGCGACCAATTCATCGCTGGCGCCCACTAGGGCTTTAACAGCGCCGTCTGCGTTGGCACTAGGTGCGGCTCGCTCAAAGAGAAAGCTCTTTTGCGCAACGAGAGCGCGTGACGATTGGGCAATCAGGGTTGCGCGTAATCTCACCACCACGTGGCTGGAATTCGCGCTATCGAACACCTGACAGAATTCCTCAAGTTCCAGACGCAAATTGTAATCGGCTTTGGCGCCATCTAATGAAGTTGCCATTCCGTCTTCAGTCGCTGCGGCAATGCTCTGCCGTAAGCGTAAGCCTAGCAAGGCGGCTGGCGCGGCGATCCAGCGACTATTGGCATAGGCCTGCGGCTGTGTCGCGTCTTGATAAGCAAGGCGATAATAGATTGCGGGATTATTTAACCACGATGGTGCTGCAACATCTTGCATGGCTAGGCTGGTCGAAATACGTCCCATTGACTGTATTAGTGGGGATTTTTGTAAGCCAAAATCGTAGGTGTTGGTTGGCCCGGTTTGTTTGGAGCCAAAGGAACACCCACATAACGTTAACAGGATTGCCGTTGATAAGATTAGTTTTTTCATTCTTTAATTCCCCCTTTAGGCGCGACAAAACCCGGCTCTCCCGGGCCAGGTGCCGGTTGTGGTTTGCCGAATACGATGCTCTGTGGTTGCTCGTTTAATTCGGCTAATAATTTCTCTAGATTGCGTGAGCTGCGAGAAAGGTCTTCCATTAAATCGTAGAGTTTCGGCAGCGTGCTATTCATCATGTTTTGCCCAAGATCTTGACCGGTGTTACCTAATTTTTCCGCACTGCCCGCAATTTTTTCCAAGGTATTGACACGCTGTTGTAGCAATACGGTTAAGGTATTCAAGTTTTTGAGCATGCTTTCTGCGTTTTGCGCGACTGCAGGCAGCTTGTTTACCGCGGGCTCTAGGCCTTTTCCGAGTTTCGCCATTTGTCCGGCCGCGCTATCGATGCTGGCGAGAGTTTGAAATAGTTGCGTCTGATTCTTATCGCTCAAGAGGGAATTGAGTCGATTACCCACTTCGCTGACGCTGCCAAGCAATTTTTGCCCTGATCCCATGATTTGATCGAGTAATGACGGCCGCACCGCGATACGAGCCGGTTCATGCGAGGAGGTTTTTAATGGCTCAGACGGCGCGCCGTCATCGTCCAATTGTATATAGGCATTTCCGGTCATACCTTGGTAGCCAAGTTGCGCGAACGTGCCGCGCGTAACTAACGTTTTTTCACTGACCGAAATCTTAATCAAAATATTTCGCGCGTCCTGCGGATCAAAACGGATATTCTCAACTTTGCCGACATCCACACCGCGATAACGCACGGCTGATCCTGGACTCAATCCGGAAACAGGCGTTTTTGAAACTAACATATAGGTATCCAACCTGTTGACCTCACCCCCAAACCAGGCGGCCGCGATGATTAGCGCGCCAATAAACGCAATGGTGAATAACCCGGCCGCTAAGGCGTGAGCACGATTTTCCATATTACTTCTCTCCTTCTTTCACAATTCTAGTCAGCATTTTTATCTCCACCAATAGCAGGTCCTAGCGGCACGCCTTCTAGCGCGCGTCTACCGCGTTCTCCGAGGAAGAAATTAGAAATGAATCGGTTATCAATATTGACCACTTCACTGAGCGGACCAACAGCAAGTAGCTTCTGATTGGCAAGAACGGCAACGCGATCGCTCAACGCAACCAAAGTATCTAGGTCATGCGTGACC
>CANMPU010000094.1 GCA_947499755.1 Betaproteobacteria bacterium
GACGAAGAGTTAACAAGGCTCAAGACCCACTTGGAAGAAATACGGCGAACTTTGGCACAAGGCGGCACCGTAGGAAAGCGACTTGATTTCCTAATACAAGAGCTCAACCGGGAAACGAATACCATAGGATCAAAATCTGTTGATATCGCAATCTCACAAGCCGTCGTGAACATTAAAGTGTTTATTGAGCAAATCCGCGAACAAATTCAAAACATAGAATAACGAAGGCCCTCTTTGTATACACGCGAACTGCCTACCGCCTGCTATTATTTATTATCGTGAAAGGAAAGCTTTATATTGTTTGCGCCCCATCGGGGGCGGGGAAAACCAGTCTGGTGAAAGCGCTGCTGCAGGCGGACCCCACTGTCAGTTTATCCATTTCCTTTACCACACGGGCGCGACGCCCAGGAGAAATTGACGGCAAAGATTATCATTTTGTGTCGATCGACGCGTTTAACGCCATGCTAGAACGCAGTGAATTTCTAGAAAGTGCGAACGTACACGGAAATTACTATGGCACATCTCAAGCCTGGATTAACCAGGCGATTTGCGACGGTAAAGATTTATTATTGGAAATTGATTGGCAAGGCGCAGAGCAGGTGCGAAAACTGATCCCCACGGCGGTCGGTATTTTCATACTGCCCCCATCCCTGCGCACCTTGGAAGAGAGGCTCACCAGTCGCGCACAGGATAGCCAAGATGTCATCGCGAAGCGTGTGCAGGCCGCCAGAGAGGAAATCAGTCACGTTAATGAATTCGACTATGTTATTATTAATCACGTGTTTGATGACGCTATCAAAGATTTAATCAGCATCGTTCGCGCTGAGCGTTTAAAAACTTCTCTTCAGCTCGAGCGCCACCAGGCTCTCGTTAACCAATTAAAGTGAGAAAATTATGGCACGCATTTCCGTAGATGATTGTTTAAAACAAATACCGAATCGATTTGAGATGACCTTGGCCGCAACCGCCCGTGCGCGCCAGCTTGCTAATGGAAGCACCCCGATGGTCGATGCAAACGGCGATAAACCGACCGTTATCGCGCTGCGCGAACTCAGGCAAGGCGCCTACGGCTTGGAAATTCTCAATCGCGGGCAAGCGTAGTCCATTTAACTTCTGAGCGAAATGCGCTAGCCCCTATGTCTGAGTCGGAGCTTTTGTTCAAAGAGCTTTCCGGCTACCTTAAGCCGGAGGACGTAGCACAACTTCAATCTGCGTATCAATTCAGCGAATCCGCTCACCACGGACAGCTTAGAAAATCTGGCGATCCGTATATTTCCCACCCGATCGCAGTCGCAAAAATTCTCGCAGCCTGGCATCTAGATGCGCCCGCATTGACTGCGGCCTTGCTGCATGATGTTGTCGAGGACACCCAGATCACCCAAGCGGAAATTCAAGAGAAGTTCGGCAAGACCGTTGCTGAATTGGTCGATGGCTTGAGCAAACTCGATAAAATTGAATTCCAGTCTCTAGAGGAAGCGCAGGCCGAGAATTTTCGCAAAATGCTTCTCGCTATGGCACGGGACGTTCGCGTCATTCTGATTAAGCTCGCAGACCGTTTACATAATATGCGTACGTTAAGTTCGATGTCTAGCGATAAACGTAAGCGCATTGCACGAGAGACCTTGGAAATATACGCACCCATCGCCAATCGCCTTGGCTTAGATGCCATCTATCGCGAATTACAAGACCTGAGTTTTCGCTATCTTTATCCCACGCGCTATCGCGTTCTCGCAAAGGCCGTAAAAGCGGTACGCGGTAATCGGCGCGAAGTCGTCGAAAAAATCTCGGAAGCGATCAAACAACGCCTACTTGACGCGAGCGTAGACGCAACCGTGACTGGACGCGAAAAACACCTCTACAGCATCTATAACAAAATGATCGGTAAATCCTTGTCGTTTGAAAACGTACACGACATTTATGGATTTAGAATTATCGCTAAGGATATTCCCTCGTGCTATCTCGCAGTCGGTGCGCTTCACAGCTTATATAAACCCATCCCCGGTAAATTTAAGGACTATATCGCCATACCAAAAGTAAACGGCTATCAGTCGCTACACACCACACTGTTCGGGCCATTTGGTGTTCCAATAGAGGTCCAGATTCGTAGCGCGGATATGCATAAAATTGCAGAAGCAGGCGTCGCGTCGCATTGGCTCTATAAAAGCTCCGAGTCCAGTTTAAATGAACTGCAACAGAAAACGCATCAGTGGTTGCAGAGCTTGTTGGAAATTCAATCTGAAAGTCGCGATTCTGTAGAGTTTCTCGAGCACCTAAAAATCGATCTATTCCCCGACCAAGTTTATGTGTTTACACACAAGGGAAAGATCATGGCCTTACCTAGAGGGGCGACTTCCGTTGATTTCGCCTACGCGGTGCATACGGATATCGGAAATCATTGCGTTGCGGTAAAAGTCAATCACGAATTGGTTCCGTTACGCACGCCGCTAAGTAATGGCAATCAAGTCGAAATAATAACGGCATCGCACGCCAAGCCTAACCCCACATGGCTAAATTATGTGGTCACGGCAAAAGCACGAACGCATATTAGGCATTTTCTTCGTACGATGCAGTTCGAGGAATCCGCACAACTCGGCGAGCGCTTGCTGGAGCAGGCGTTACTCGCTTTAAAGTCGAACAATGCAGCGCTGGAAAGTCGCCAGTGGGAAAAATTACTGCGCGATACCGGCATTAAATCTAAACAGGATATTCTTGCCGATATCGGTTTAGGCAAACGCCTCGGCATGGTGGTGGCCCGCCAATTATTGTCTATTAGTGAAAACCACAACGAAGGAAATGCCCTAGGCCCTATTTTTATACGAGGTTCGGAGGGCATGGTGGTTCAGTTGGCAAAATGTTGCCGCCCCATACCCGGCGATCCGATTATAGGGTTTATCAACAAAGGCCAAGGGATGATAGTACACACGCACGATTGTTTGAGTATACGTAAGCTAAGCCACGACGTCGACAGATGGCTAGATGTTGAATGGGACGCGACGGCAAATAAGTTATTTAACGTTGGCGTACAAATCGTCGTGGAAAACAACCCGGGTGTGCTGGCGAAAATTGCCTCTGAAATTGCGGAAGCTGGATCAAATATCGATCATGTCGCCATGGAGCCCGATGACGGCAGCAGCTATACAACGATACATTTTACGTTGCAAGCTTCCAATCGCCAGCATCTCTCACAAATTACGCAAAACTTGCGCCGCGTTCCCGAGGTTATCCGCGTCACACGAACAAAAAACTAAAAGAAAGCGACTGCGATCACGATTAAACGTCCCCGGTGTCGTAGGAAAAAGATTCTTAAGGTTTTTCCATAGATCGCCGATAATTAAGTTTACTAAAACTCGCTATGATTCGTCGCTAAAAAGCGCAACATGAATTTATGCAACCATCAACGGGGGTGTAAATAATTTTGTGTAAACGTCATTTTGCAGGAAACTGCTATTTTCAGAAATGGAATCAAAATGACGACAAAGAAAGCACTCCCCGACGATTTAATTGATAGCCTGCTATCGAATTACAAGAAGCCAGAAGACCTCATTGGTGAGAATGGTCTTCTCAAACAACTCACCAAAGCTTTGGTGGAACGGGCACTCCAGGCTGAGATGTCAAATCATCTCGGGCACGATAAAAATGAAAGCATCAACAATCTCACAGGCAATGCCCGTAACGGTAAAAGCGATAAGACGCTTAAAGGTGAGTTTGGTGAAATGCCCATTGAAATCCCCCGTGACCGAGAAGGCAGCTTCGAGCCTCAGTTAATTCCCAAACATCAAACTCGATGGACGGGCTTTGATGACAAGATTATCTCACTCTACTCACGCGGGATGACCGTCCGTGAGATACAAGCCCATCTGACTGATATGTACGGCACTGAAGTATCACCCACACTCATTTCTAACGTTACCGATGCGGTGAGTGATGAGGTCAAGCAATGGCAATCTCGCCCGCTAGATAGCGTTTATCCTGTGGTTTACTTAGATTGCATCCATGTCAAAGTCAGAGATGCTGGCGCTGTGCGAGCAAAAGCCATTTACCTCGCTATTGGGATTAACATGGATGGCGAGAAGGAAGTGCTTGGCTTATGGATTGCGCAAACCGAAGGGGCTAAATTCTGGCTTGGCGTCGTGACTGAACTCAAGAACCGTAGCGTGCAAGACATCTTCATCGCTTGCGTGGATGGCTTAAAAGGATTCCCTGAAGCCATTGAGGCTGTTTACCCTAAAGCCACTGTACAGCTTTGTATTGTGCATATGGTGCGCAATAGCCTGAACTATGTGGGCTGGAATAAGCGCAAACTCGTTGCAGCTGATTTAAAGCGGGTGTACTCAGCGGCAACCATTGATGAAGCTGAGCAATATCTCACTGAGTTTGAAGAGAAGTGGGAGGATGCTTATCCACCTATTGCAGTCTCTTGGCGAAATAACTGGGCACGCATCACCCCGTTCTTTGATTACCCATCAGAAATTCGCAAGGTGATTTACACCACCAATGCAATTGAGTCTGTGAACATGAGTTTGCGTAAAGTAACGAAGAGCCGTGGTTCATTTCCCAACGATGAAGCTGTCATGAAATTGTTCTACTTGGCACTACAAAACATTAGCCAGAAATGGACAATGACACTGCGTGATTGGAAACCTGCGCTTAATAGGTTTACTATTCAGTTTGAGGAGAGGATGCCTCAGCAGTAATTAACCGACGTTTACACAAAATTCAGGACACCCTCCCAGCACCCCAAGCCCAGGTACCACAAATGATACAAAATCAACCTATTTTGCTGCAATGATTTACTATAGAAAAACTCTCTTTGGTCGTGGTACTAAATTGACAGCAGTTCAAGTTCAGCTACGCGTGCATCGATGGGAAAACCAATGCTACTCTGACAATTTCATGCCCTTCACGCCAGCATAAAACACAATCAAAATAACACCCGTCTCTCCAGTGACACCACGATGAATGGAGTTCACCGTCTCGGGTAATACATCGCCAGCCACGAGACGTTTTTTTGCCCCTCCATCCTGCTTTTCTAGTAGTAATTCGCCACTTACAACGTAGGCTACATTCGGCATCGGATGTTTGTGCCAAGGTAACGCGGTATTAGGGGCTATTGTAAATCGGAGAACGGTTAGCTCCGGTGTGCCAGAGGGATAGCGCTCATAAGCGACACCATCCCATGAATTACTTGTATTGAGCAGTGTTTTCGTTTCGACAGACAAATCTGCCGCATGAGCGGTAACGAAAACAGCGAAAAACAGC
>CANMPU010000095.1 GCA_947499755.1 Betaproteobacteria bacterium
AGCGAAAATCCAAGTTGCTGTGCAGCGTCTTGTAGTGCCTCGATAAAATAAAACACATAGCCGGGGCCGCTTCCCGTAACCGCAGTGACCGCATCCATCTGCGATTCGTCCTCGACCCAGAAGATGGAACCCACGGTGGAGAATATGGCCTCTACTTGCTTACGCGCATCATGCTCAACTTTTGCCATACTGAATAAAGCCGATATGCTAGACACAACGAGGGCGGGGGTATTGGGCATTACCCGGACGATGCGTTCATAACCACCCAACCAGAGCGCGAGATCTTTCGTTTGGATTCCCGCCGCAATCGTTACGATTAACTGATCACGAATTTTCTCCGCTAATAGTTTTGCCACGTCAATAACGTTTTGCGGCTTCACCGCGATAACAATACAATCCGCCTGCGCGATATTTTGATCTAGAGTATCAAAAACCCGAACGCCTAAATTCTCGACTATCCATTTCCTGCGTTCTGGCGAGATCTCATAAACGCATAGGCGTTGCGCCTCGTATCCTTTAGCCAGCATCCCCCGCAAGAGAGCCGATGCCATATTACCGCCGCCAATAAATGCAATAGTCATGAAGCCCCCGTGGTGTTATCCACTATTCCTCTGGGAGTAGCTTTTACCCGTTCCCCGAAAATCCCCGATCCTATGCGTACGATAGTCGCGCCTTCCGCAATCGCCGCTTCTAAATCCTCGGACATGCCCATAGACAAGGTATCCAGCGGTAAATTCAATTGGCATAGTTTTTCTTTAAGCTCACGTAGTTTTTTGAATTCCTGACGTTGTTCGCCAAAGTCTCGGCATGGTTTCGGGATTGTCATTAACCCACGTATTTGCAATTGCGGTATTTTAGCCAAATTTAGTAACAGCGTTGGCGCTTCTTCGCTAGTTACACCTTGTTTGCTAGCCTCGCCGCTGACATTAAGTTGCACACAAATCTGCAAAGGCCGTTTGTCGCGTGGCCGCGCTGCTGCCAACCTTTCGGCAATTTTTAGGCGATCAATACTGTGTACCCAATCAAAATTCTCGGCGATCACTTTGGTTTTATTGCTCTGTATAGGGCCAATGAAATGCCATTCTAGAGACAAATCTGCTAACTCGAATATTTTTTTTTCGCCCTCGTGCGCATAGCTTTCGCCAAATGTTCTCTGGCCTGCTGCAACCGCATCGCGTATCCTTTCTACCGACTGGGATTTGCTCACCGCGAGTATGGATATATCCTTGGGGGGCCTGCCGAATTGTATGGCGGCTAGCTCTACGCGCGTGCGCACTGCTTGCAAGGAAAACGCGATTGTTGTCATAATTTACCCAGTCCACAGGTTTTAAAATGCATTTTTTGTCCCAAACAATGGGACATAATCATCACTTAACGAGGAATTATAACGGACATTGCCGAACTACTGGCTTTTGCTGTTAAGAACAAAGCGTCTGACTTGCACTTATCCGCAGGATTGCCACCGATGATAAGGGTGCATGGCGACGTCCGTCGTATCAATCTTCCACCTATGGAACATAAAGACGTGCACGATATGGTGTACGACATTATGAATGACGGGCAACGCAAAGTTATGAGGAAAACCTCGAGGGCGATTTCTCATTTGCCATTCCAAATCTTGCTCGTTTTCGTGTCAATGCCTTTGTTCAGAATCGCGGCTCGGGCGCGGTCTTTCGTACTATCCCTTCAAAGGTACTGTCACTCGAAGATCTTAAATGTCCGCCAATTTTCAAAGATATTGCTCACTATCCGCGCGGCGTTTGCCTTGTTACTGGGCCTACGGGCTCCGGCAAATCTACAACCCTGGCAGCGATGGTTAACGATATTAATGAAAACGATTATGGTCACATACTCACCGTTGAGGATCCGATCGAATTCGTACACGAACCCAATAAATGCCTAATTAACCAGCGTGAAGTTGGCCCGCATACTCTTAGTTTTTCCAACGCGCTCCGTTCGGCTTTGCGTGAAGATCCAGATATTATTCTCGTGGGTGAGATGCGTGATCTTGAAACCATTCGTCTGGCGTTGACCGCGGCAGAAACCGGGCATTTGGTATTCGGGACCCTACACACAAGCTCCGCTGCTAAAACTGTGGACCGTATCATCGATGTGTTTCCTGCGGCAGAGAAAGAAATGGTGCGTGCGATGTTGTCGGAAAGTTTACGTGCCGTCATTTCGCAGACCTTGCTTAAAACGAAAGATGGAAGTGGTCGCGTCGCTGCCCACGAAATTATGATAGGATCACCGGCAATTCGAAATCTAATACGTGAAAATAAGATCGCCCAGATGTATTCCGCGATTCAAACCGGGCAGAATTTCGGCATGCAAACTTTAGACCAAAATCTCCAAGAACTAGTTAAACGGAATATCGTATCCATGGCCGAAGCAAGAAATCGCGCTTCGAATAAAGATGCTTTTATGTAATGCCTTTAGAATTGTAACAAAACGTCGATAATTTCAAGATCGCTTAGGAGTAGAGATAAAGGGAACGAGATCAGGCAGTTAAATTCGTACACGACTTACTTCGTGCAATGATAAGCAAGAAAGCGTCTGATCTTTTTCTCACGGCCGGTTTTCCCCCTGCATTTAAAATAGATGGCAAACTCATGCCGGTGTCCAACCAGACACTGACGCCGCAGCATACCTTAGAACTCGCCCGGTCGATTATGAATGACAAGCAAGCAGCAGAATTCGAGCCAAACAAAGAATGTAATTTCGCGATTAGAACCGCGGGAATAGGACGTTTTCGCGTCAACGCATTTGTCCAGCAGGGGCGTGTGGGACTGGTGTTAAGGACCATCACCACGACCATTCCAAAAATGGAAGATCTGAATTTACCGCCGATTCTAAAAGAAGTAGCGATGGCAAAACGCGGCCTGGTGATATTTGTCGGGGGCACTGGCTCTGGAAAATCCACTTCTCTGGCGGCAATGATTGGTTACCGTAATGAAAACAGTTATGGTCACATCATCACTATTGAAGATCCCGTTGAGTATGTTCACGAACATAAAAATGGCATCATTACCCAAAGAGAAGTGGGGGTCGATACTGATTCGTGGGAGGCTGCGCTGAAAAATACATTGCGCCAAGCACCGGATGTAATTCTTATCGGTGAAATTCGCGATCGTGAAGTGATGGATCACGCAATTGCATTTGCCGAGACGGGCCACCTCGCAATAGGGACATTGCATGCAAACAGTGCGAACCAAGCCCTCGATCGCATTATCAACTTTTTCCCGGAAGAACGTAGACAACAGTTACTAATGGATTTGTCGCTAAACTTTCGTGCCTTAATCTCGCAACGGCTTATCCCGAAAAAGGATAGCAAGGGCCGTGTTGCCGCGATTGAAATCATGCTGAATTCCCCACTCATTTCTGACCTAATCTTTAAAGGCGATGTACACGAGATTAAAGATATTATGTCGAAATCCCGTGAAATCGGGATGCAAACCTTCGATCAGGCACTATTTGACCTCAACGAAAGCGGTGACATTAGCTACGAAGACGCGTTGAGAAATGCCGATTTGGTAAATGATTTGCGCCTAAAAGTTAAACTGCACGGGGCAGAATCAAGAGACAAAGACGTAATGTCTGGTATCGATCACCTGAACATCGTTTAGCGTATTGTGTCCGCGGGTTCGACGTCCCGGGCCAATACCAATCGAAAATTTTGGGACTCTATATCACGACTGTCATTCTGATTTTTTCGAAATACAGTGACGCATAAAAATTAATAATATTTTTAATCCGGATTGCTATGGCCACGAAATACTCACACGAGATAGAACGTAGCGCAGAATACTTGCGCCTCGCGCTGCCGTTGATGGCGAAGCAAACCGCAGCGCTTCACCCCATGAGCTATTCCATTTGGTACGAGTATGTCTCGGGGATAAATCAAGGCTTAAAGGAAGAAATTGACACCTTAGTAGCGAACGGCAAAGCGCTTGATGAACAAGCAACCGCGCATCTCTATCAGAAATATATAGCAGAATTTGATGAAGATACCGCAAAGCGCGTCAGCGTTGAGCTGAAATCGATTATCGACGACGTAAAGGTATCCACGACGACTACCGGTAATCAGGCAGCTAAATATCACGATTCTTTGGAGAACTGCGGGCAGCGTCTCAACGATATTCAGGACGCTGCCGCCGTACGCAACACCGTCGGTGATGTATTGCAAGCAACGCGTATGATGAAGGAATCTATTGAGGAATTAAAATCCAGACTCGATCAAAACACATTGGAAGTTGAAAAACTCCAACAAGAACTGGAAAAGGCAAAGCAAGAAACCTATACGGATGCGTTAACCGGACTACTTAATCGCCGCGGATTAGATCATGCGCTGAATACTTGCTTGGCGACTATCCAAAATGGAAAAACCGTGCCGTGTCTGGTTATGGTAGACATAGACCATTTCAAACGTATCAACGACTCCTATGGCCATTTACTTGGCGACCGCGTCATACGTGCCGTTGCGCAAATGCTCAAATCAAAAGTAAAGGGTCAAGATACCGTCGCGCGCTATGGTGGTGAGGAATTTGCGTTATTGCTACCGGAGACGCCGTTAGCGGGTGCGGCCTCTGTTGCAGAACAGATACGCTCTACGGTTGAAGTGAGTCGAATTCGCAGAATTGATAAAGATGAAACGGTAGGAAATATCACGGTGTCTGCGGGCGTTGCCGCATTAAACCCAGGCGAATCGGTAACGGATTGGATAGGACGTGCTGATGCCGCATTATACGTTTCAAAGCAGGCGGGAAGAAATCGTGTTTCGATTGCCTCTAACTAAGAGCTCTGTTCCCTTTTGGGTTCTAGCGTTTTACCCGGGAGCAGATCGCCGCATTCTGCTGCTTTCTTTCTCATGCTTCCCTGAACAATAGGGAATTTATAGAGCCGGCACTCGAGTCCGCCATTGAATAATGGCGTTTTGCGCGACGGTGCTAGCCCGATTAACTTTGGCAAACGTAAGTCTCCGCTAAATATATAAGCGTCCCAGCCTGCAAACTTATTTTTTAACGCATCCCCCAACGCCGGATAAAATTTCACTAACGCGTCTTGGTCTCCTATGCGTACGCCATAGGGTGGATTAGTCACAATAATCCCTTTTTCTTCTGGCGCAGAAATTTCGAGAATATTTGCCTGCTTCAGAGATACCACCTGTTCCAGTCCAGCATGTTGCAAATTCGTACGCGCCTCCTTTAACGAATCTCCATAGAGGTCACTTCCATAAATATTGAGCACGGTCGTGGCC
>CANMPU010000096.1 GCA_947499755.1 Betaproteobacteria bacterium
TGCCGGCCTTGATGGCGTGATAGAGAAACGCCGTATGTATCGCTTCGCGCACGGCGTCATTACCACGAAACGAGAACGACACATTGCTCACCCCGCCGCTCACTTTTGCGTAGGGCAGAATTTGCCGTATTGCGTGGGCGGCCTCAATGTAATCGCGCCCGTAATTCGCGTGTTCTTCTATGCCGGTGGCGATGGCGAAGATATTCGGGTCGAGGATGACATCCTCCGGTGGGAATCCGAGTTCGTCGACCAGAATATGGTAACAACGTTTAGCGATCTCCACCTTGCGTTCCAGCGTGTCGGCTTGGCCTTTTTCGTCGAAGGCCATGACGACGGTCGCGGCTCCATAGCGTCTCACCAATTTAGCGTGCTTGACGAATTCCTCTTTGCCTTCTTTCAAGCTAATGGAATTAACGACCGATTTACCTTGCACGCATTTCAGACCCGCTTCGATGACAGACCATTTGCTGGAGTCGAGCATGATAGGCACGCGGCTAATGTCGGGCTCCGACGCAATAAGGTTTAGAAACGTCACCATTGCTTTCTCCGAATCAAGCATGGCTTCATCCATATTGATATCTATAATCTGCGCGCCGTTCTCTACCTGTTGACGTGCAACATTCAAGCCTTCGGCATAGTCGCCGTTTAGGATTAGCCGGGCAAAGGCGCGAGAACCGGTGACATTCGTGCGCTCGCCGACGTTAACAAACAAGGAATCATCGCCAATATTTAGTGGTTCCAATCCGGCAAGGCGACATTTTTTTTCTATTTCTGGAATAACGCGTGGCGCAATTCCTTCGATCGCCTCAGCAATGGCTTTGATATGGGCTGGAGTTGTTCCACAACAGCCACCGGTTATGTTGATTAATCCACTTTGTGCGAATTCTTTGATCAATGCCGCCATGAATTCAGGGCTTTCATCGTACTCGGCGAATTCATTAGGCAGGCCCGCGTTTGGGTGCGCGCTTACATAAACGTCTGCGACCCGCGACAGTTCTTCAACGTAGGGGCGGAGTAATTTAGCACCTAGCGCACAATTTAGACCGATGCTTAAGGGACGTGCGTGTGAAACAGAATTCCAAAATGCCTCAGTGGTTTGTCCCGATAGCGTACGGCCACTGGCGTCCGTGATAGTGCCCGATATCATAATGGGTACGCGTATTTGATGATCCTCAAAGTATTGATCGATTGCGAACAGTGCGGCCTTGCAGTTCAGCGTGTCAAAAACGGTTTCCACCATTAAAATATCAGCGCCACCGTCGATCAATCCACGTATCGCTTCCGTATAGGTCACAACGAGCGTATCGAAGTTGGTATTGCGGAACCCGGGATCGTTTACATCAGGCGAAATCGATGCCGTGCGATTCGTGGGACCTAACACGCCGGCAACAAAGCGGGGCTTATGCGGTGTTTGTGTTGTAAATTCGCTTGCCACTTCGCGCGCTATCTTGGTAGCGGTACAATTCAGTTCATAAACTAAATCCTCCATGTGATAATCCGCCATCGCGATCGATGTCGAATTAAACGTATTCGTTTCTAATATATCGGAACCGGCGTCGAGGTAAGCCGCGTGGATAGCACGAATGATTTTAGGTTGTGTGAGTGTTAAGAGATCGTTATTACCTTTTAGGTCGTACGCAAAATCCTTAAAACGTTCCCCGCGGTAGTCCGCTTCAGTCAATTTATAACTCTGGATCATTGTGCCCATCGCACCATCTAGCAGCAGGATGCGCTGTTTCAACAATAAATCGAGCAACTCACGTTTCGCTAATGTTTCAGATTTCATCTACATAGTATCCTGAAATTATTTTGTGAATTTTAACATGCGCGCGAGAAGCCTTCTCACCTTTGCGTGTCTTGCTGGGCACGTGGGGCACGGGCTACTAATCCAAAGCGAGAGTTACGGTTTGCAGTGCTCTGCGCGATCGTTCACCGGTAGTGGTTCAAGTTTCGTATATAAGGTCCAAGCCGCCCAACCTAAAGTAAGCATTACAAGCATTCCCCAGGCGAGCGCCAATAAGGATTTCGCAAGCCATGGAGATATTACGCCTGCGACTATACTGCTTAGCATGGTTTGTAAAAACCCTTGTAGTGACGACGCTAACCCTCGGTTGTATGGAAACAGATCCAGGATAAGTAACACCAACGCTGGCTTAGCTAAATAGGTGCCGACGCAATAAATCACTAACGGCACAAACGCCAGTGGCGCGGATGGCAAAAACCAGGTGCAATAGACCACATTTAATAGTGCCGCGGTAAATTGAAGTAGATACGACATTCGCATGGTAGTGGCGATGGAAAAACGCCCGGCGATTTTGCCAGATATATACGAACCGGCAACCATACCGATCACTATTGAGATAAAAAGCGACGCAAATTGATGTTCATTCAAACTCAGATGTTTTAACAAAAATACCGGGGCCGAAGCGATATAGAGAAACACTCCGGCAAAATCCAGTGCCAGCACAAACGACAACAGTAGAAACGCGCGGTGTCGCATTACCTTGGCATAATTGTGAAGCAGGTATCTTGGGTGTAGGCGTTGCCGCGCATGATGCGCGAGTGTTTCCGGAACGAAACGCCAACTCAAAACAAACAATATAAGGCTGAGTAGCACTAGAAATGTAAATATGGAACGCCAGCCAAATAGTTGATGTAGCCAACTCCCGATGATGGGCGCGATTACCGGCGCGATGCCAAACATCATGGAAACTTGAGCCATTAAGCGTTGCGCCTCATGACCTGCAAAACGGTCGCGAATCAGCGCGCGCGCGACCACCATACTCGCCCCGGCAGACAGGCCTTGCATTCCTCGGAAAAAAATCAATTGGTGAATGTCACTCGCCAGGGCGCATCCTACCGATGCGGCGCCGAATATTACTAGACTTACTAAGATGACCGGACGTCGCCCAAACGCGTCAGCAAGGGCACCATGGAACAACATCATAATCGAAAAGGCAACCAGGTAAACGGTCAGTGTTTACCGAACTTCAATGCTGCTCGCGGCAAGCGTGGCGCCAATGGCAGGGAACGACACTAAATAAGTATCAACGGAGAATGGGCCTAGCGTGAAGAGACTTGCGAGTAGAAGTGCAAACGACCAACTACGACGTTGACTATGGGATTCGCTTTGTGACATTTTAAAAAAACAGTGGTGACGCGATGCCGAAACCCAGAGCAACATCATCGCGCTTTGAAGAAAGGTTAAGTGGGATCAAAGTATCGGTATTGTATCGCCTCCGCGATATTTGATGCGCTCATTTGTTCTAGTTGTGCGAGGTCCGCAATGGTGCGAGAGATCTTGAGTGTTCTATGGTAGGCGCGCGCCGATAATCCGAGGCGACTGATCGCTTGTTTGAGCAAATTTTCGCCTGCTTGATCGGGCTTACAAAAACGTTCAATTTCTTTGCCGCTAAGGCGTGCATTGGCTTTATTTTGTCGCGCCAGTTGTGTACGGTACGCGCGTTCGACGCGATCACGAATCGCGTCGCTTCCCTCGCCCGCTTCACGCGTTGTTAGGTCACTTTCACTGATGGCGGGTACCTGGATATGCAAATCGATCCGATCTAAGAGTGGGCCAGATATTTTTCGTCGATAACGTAATACTTGATCCGGCGTGCATTTGCATTTGCCGTTGTAATGACCGAGATAGCCGCAAGGGCAAGGGTTCATTGCCGCGACCAACTGAAATCGCGCGGGGAAATCTGCCTGGCGCGCAGCACGCGAGATTGTTATCGACCCCGATTCTAGCGGTTGCCGCAGCACCTCCAAGACTTTGCGCTCAAATTCCGGGAATTCATCAAGAAACAACACGCCGTTTAGCGCCAATGAGATTTCACCTGGCTTGGGTTGATTACCGCCGCCGACTAAGGCCACTGCAGACGCCGTGTGATGTGGGGCGCGAAACGGTCTTTTTTTCCACTGCGACAAATTAAATCCTTGGCTACCTAATGACTGCATTGCCGCGGAATTCAATGCTTCTTCCTGGCTCATGGAAGGCAAGATACCTGGCAAGCGGCTGGCGAGCATTGTTTTCCCGGTACCAGGCGGCCCCGACATCAAGATGCTATGACCGCCGGCCGCCGCAATTTCCATCGCACGCTTCGCTTGCAATTGACCTTTAATGTCACTCATGTCCAAGTAAGGTTCAGCGCTGCTTATTGGTTGCGCTTTGTATTGAGTAATCTCTGATTTTCCAGAAAGAAAAGCGCAAACTTCAAGCAACGATTTCGCAGGAAATACTTTTGCCATCTCAACCAACGCAGCTTCTCCCGCATTTACAAGTGGCAGAATAAAGTCGCGACCATCGCCATACGCGCTATAAGTCATTGCCAATGCGCCGCGTATCGCGCGCAGTTCGCCGGTGAGGGCAAGTTCTCCTGCGAATTCAAATCGAGATGCGTTGGTTGCGGGGATTTGTCCCGACGCCATTAAAATACCGAGAGCGATCGGAAGGTCAAAGCGGCCACTTTCCTTGGGAAGATCGGCGGGGGCGAGGTTTACGGTAATGCGACGTGCCGGAAAATCAAAGCGCGCATTAAGTAACGCCGCGCGCACTCTATCTTTCGCCTCTTTGACTTCAGTTTCAGGTAAGCCAACGATAGTAAAACTGGGTAGGCCATTTGCGAGATGCACTTCCACCGTGACTAAAGGCGCTTGCATGCCTTTGAGTGCGCGGCTATAAAGAACAGCTAAGGACATAAAACCTTATGGATTGGGGTTGCTCATCCCCAATGTTTTTTCAATTTCGTCTAACTTCCGCTCAAGTGTGGTTAGTTTTTCACGGGTACGGATCAACACCTGCTGTTGTACATCGAACTCTTCTCTCGTTACTAGATCAAGTTTGTTAAAAATACTCGTAAGTAGGGCGCGCAAATTTTTTTCCACGTCGTGCGCCGGCGTCTGTCTCAGTAAAGCGCGAATCTTTTCGCTCATTTCGTCCAAAAGTTTGGTATTCAGCATAGCGAATCCTCGGAGTATGGCAAAACGATGAATTAAGGTGAGAAAAGGGATTTTATCAAGTTATCCCCATTAACCACCTAAAGTTATGCTTGAAGCGCACAATACTGGTGCAGGTCATTTAATGACCGCATCATTGTGGACACATGTTTTACATGTTATATCTTAATAGAATCGTGTAACATATTGTCGTTGTAAGGTAAACAATAACTGGCACGGTAAGTGCTGTTCCTAAAACCTGTGTGGTGGAGTCTACGCCACTTAGTTACTAAGGAGTAG
>CANMPU010000097.1 GCA_947499755.1 Betaproteobacteria bacterium
TTATCGGAAATGGCATTGGTGAGTTTGTGCGACACGCCCTGAGAATACGATGCGCAGCGGACACCGGCACCGCACTATTCGATACTGCGCTAAAAAAGTTCGAACTTAACTACGCGCAGAGTGTAAGCGCGTTAAGTAAACCCTACCCCGGTGTTTTTGCCGGCCTAGATATCTTGAAGGGTGCGGGGTATCGTTTAGCTTGCGTGACAAATAAAATACACGCGTTTACCTACCCACTATTAAAAGACACCGAATTATTGCCTTATTTTGATTTGGTAGTGAGTGGAGATCACGTAAACAAGAAAAAACCACATGCGGAACCGTTGTTACATACCTGCCGCACGTTGCATATTGAGCCGAGCGAATTGCTAATGATAGGCGATTCGGCAAATGACACGCTTTCGGCTCGCGCCGCAGGGTGCCCCGTATTTTGTGTTCCTTACGGTTATCACAATGGTGATTTGTTGGAACTCGATCATGATGCGATTATCGATTCGCTAGAGGATGTGGAAAAACTAATTACGCTCAAGATATGATCAACGAACAAGAATTCAACACGCTGGCGGCACAAGGTTACAATCGTATTCCGTTGGTACACGAAACGTTTTCGGATCTAGAAACGCCACTCTCCGTTTATCTGAAACTCGCAAACCAACCCCATACCTATTTGCTAGAGTCAGTCCAGGGTGGCGAACGCTTCGGTCGCTATTCTTATATTGGCCTCGCGGCCAGTGTACGTATCGAAATACACGGAAATCAATGCAGCGAACATCACGGGCACGTCTTGGTTCAACAGGAACGCCACAACGATCCCTTGGGTTTTGTAAAAGCGTATTTCAATCATTTCAAAGCAGCGACTATCCCTGGCCTGCCTAGGTTTTGCGGCGGAATCGCCGGATATTTTGCTTACGACACGATACGCTATATTGAACCAAAACTCGCACAAACAACCAAGCCGGACGAGCTCAAAACGCCCGATATCTTACTGCTACTTTCAGATCAGATAGCCGTCGTTGATAATCTGTCTGGAAAGCTCTGTCTCATCGTCTATGCGGATCCGCGCGCGAACGATGCTTACGCGAAAGCACAACAGCGCATCACCGAACTTCTGGAGAAATTACGTACGCCGGTAACGCTGCCGCCCTATGCACCCGTTAGTCCAGCACCGGTGCAGTGCGAAGTGAGTGAAGACGCGTTCATAGAAATGGTAGAGCGTGCTAAGCGCTATATTCTCGACGGCGACATTATGCAAGTTGTGCTAAGCCAACGCTGTAGCCACGCATATCGTGCGCCGCCGCTTTCTTTATATCGTGCCTTACGCACTTTAAACCCATCACCCTACATGTACTATTTCGATATGGGCGAATTTCAAATTGTTGGCGCGTCGCCTGAGATTTTGGTTCGCCTTGAGAACAACACGGTGACCGTACGTCCTATCGCGGGCACGCGTCCGCGTGGCAAAACTAGAGACGAAGATGCTAAATTGGCACAAGATCTTCTTAGTGACCCAAAGGAGCGCGCAGAACATGTCATGCTAATGGATCTAGGGCGCAATGATGTTGGCCGCGTGGCGCAGACCGCTAGCGTCAGAGTTACGGAAAACATGATTATAGAAAATTATTCGCACGTGATGCACATCGTTTCCAATGTGGACGGGTTATTAAAACCGGGGTTAGACGCGATCGACGTGTTAAAGGCAACGTTTCCGGCGGGCACTGTCAGCGGAGCACCTAAAGTACGCGCCATGCAAATTATTGACGAATTAGAACCGAGCAAACGCGGAATCTACGCCGGGGCAGTGGGGTATTTAGGATTTAATGGCGACATGGATCTTGCGATCGCGATTCGAACTGCGATAATAAAAAACCATACCCTCTACACGCAAGCTGGTGCTGGTATCGTCGCCGATTCGGTACCGCAGAGCGAATGGAAAGAAACGCAGAATAAAGAACTCGCGGTGTTACGCGCGGCGGAAATGGCACAGCGTGGCTTCGATCAGATCAAGAAGGATAGTTAGATGTTATTGATGATAGATAACTACGATTCATTTACCTATAACTTAGTTCAGTATCTTGGCGAGCTCAAGCAGGAGGTGAATGTCTATCGCAACGATGAAATCAATCTGGATAAAATTGCCGCGCTGCGGCCAAAGTATATTGTCATTTCTCCCGGCCCGTGCACACCGACAGAGGCGGGGATTTCTGTGCCGTTAATTCAAAAATTCTCTGGCGAAATTCCCATACTGGGCGTGTGCCTGGGGCACCAGAGCATAGGCCAGGCATTCGGTGGCAAGATCGTTCATGCAAAACAATTAATGCACGGAAAAACCTCACCGATATTTCACAATCAAGCAGGGGTATTTCGTGATTTACCTAACCCATTTACCGCTACCCGCTACCATTCCCTGGTTATTGAGCGTGCTAGCCTGCCCGATGTTTTAGAAATCACAGCGTGGACCGAAGATGGCGAAATCATGGGCGTGCGCCATAAAAATCACTCAGTGGAAGGCGTGCAATTTCACCCGGAGTCTATTCTGACGGAAAACGGGCACACGCTATTGGGAAATTTCCTTACACAAAACGCCAAACCATAGCACCGAGTTCCCGTTGTCGAATCTAATAATTGACCGTCCACATGGGACAACCGGAAAGTGAATAAAACGCGTCGCTCTGGCGCAGGCCAAATCTACTTCTCGTCATTCCGGCGCAGGTCGGAATCTAGAAAGCCTTTATAATAGAACCCCGGATACGGGCGTATGCCGGTATGACTTTGGTGTAACGCATCTTTAAAATGCATATGTCGATACAGAATATTCTGAACGGACTAATAGAGAAACGCGATCTCTCTACTGAAGAAATGGTTGCCGTCATGCACCAGATCATGGGCGGCGAGTTAACCCCGGCACAGATTGCCGCAATCTTGGTCGGTCTGCGCTGTAAGGGTGAATCTATCGTCGAACTGACTGCCGCAGCGAAAGTGATGCGGGAGCTAGCGACCAAAGTAGAGATTCCGGACACACCGAATTTGATCGATACCTGTGGAACGGGCGGCGATGGCGTATCGACCTTCAATATTTCCACGGCCGCATGCCTGGTCGCTGCTGCTGCTGGCGCCAAGGTGGCAAAACACGGTGGGCGATCAGTCTCTAGCACGTGCGGCAGCGCCGATGTCCTCGAAGCGCTTGGCGTGAACGTAAATCTAAGCCCGATCCAAGTCGCGCAGTGCATTAATGAGATAGGCGTCGGGTTTATGTTCGCGCCGAATTATCACGGCGCGATGAAATATGCCGCGCCGGTGCGCAAAGAGCTTGAGGTGCGCACGCTATTTAATTTACTCGGGCCAATGACCAACCCAGCAGGTGCGAAACGACAGCTGATCGGAGTGTTTCACCGCGACCTGACTCTGAAGTTTGCCTTAGTATTACAAGCATTAGGCAGCCGGCATGCAATGATCGTACATGGCGCAGATGGCCTTGATGAGATATCTATTAACGGCGCCACCTATGTTGCAGAGTTGAGAGACAACAAAATTATTGAACACTCGTTTACGCCAGAACACTTTGGCATCAACTCCAAGTTGTTATCCGCAATCCGGGTAACGAATCTCGGCGACGCAAAAGCAATGTTGTTATCGGCGCTAGAGAATCAGTCGGGCGCCGCGAAAGACATCGTTGCACTCAACGCCGGCGCTGCAATTTATATTGCAGGGCGCACGAAAACTATTCAGGAAGGCGTGAAAATGGCATTGGAGGTTTTAGCTAGCGGAGCGGCAAAAGCCAAACTCGCCGATCTCGTCGAACTTAGCAATCGACTTTGCGCAAATTGATTTCAACACTGTTCGCTGCGTAATCGTCGTTTGAATTCACCACTAACACAAAAGTGAGTCCCAGCGTGGACACGCGCATCGGCTTGAGTTATCGCTCCGCCGTGCACTATGAACTCACGGGCGGCGTGACGATAGCGGGGTTAGGCGCGGCAACAGGTGTGCTCGGTCAGCCTGCCAGACTCGGCATCGATCGCGATTTCGCATCAACTGAACGACAACTGGCAGCTACTCAGTGACGTAACTTGGACAAATTGGAGCCGCATCCAGAACGTACCACTCATTTTGCAGTCGGCGCTCGGTGCCATCCCACCCGGTACCGTGGCCGATATTCTCGATTTGCAATTTAGAGATTCGTGGCGCGTGGGTCTTGGCGCTAACTATCGTTGGACCGACAACTTCATGTTAAAGCTAGGTGTCGCCTACGATAAAACGCCGGTACCTGATGCGGCGCATCGTGCCGTATTTTTACCGGATAGCGACCGAACTTGGCTTGCACTCGGTGGCAAGTATCAGATAAACAAGGCAAACACGCTGGATTTCGGCTATGCGCACATCTTCATGAAGGGTGGCGACACGTTACGCAGCAAAGGCGTCGGTGCGGCGGCGGGTTTGCAGGGCGTTGTTAGCGGTACTTTCAGTAAACAACATATTGACATCTTCAGCGTCCAGTACACGTATTCGTTCTGATACACCGGCACAGCGTAACTTGATTCCGCGGTAAGCTGGCTGGCCTGTATCGCAGCACCGGGGGCCACCGGTGTGACAGCAAGGTGTCGTTTCCCCATAGTACAAGGTATGCGGTCCCGACATGAAATTCATGGTGCGCCACTCCGGTGGCAACTGGAGTCCAGCAAGTATGTATTCAAATCGCTGGATTCCGTTTTTCAACGGAATGACAAATACCCGTGCTCCGGCGTTCGCCTCAGTGCATACGCTACAGCAACTCAGGATACAAATCGCGCCACTCAGGATTTGTCTTTTCGATCAATTCTAATTTCCATTTTCGTTTCCACTCCTTGATCGCTTTTTCGCGGGTGATCGCATTGAGCATATCTTCATGTATTTTGTACCACAACAGCATGTGAACGCCGCAGCGTTTGGTAAATCCCTCGACTATATTGTTCTTGTGTTCCCAAATACGTTTTACCAACTTAGAGGTAACACCAACGTAAAGCGTCCCATTTCGACGACTCGCAAGTATGTATACGTAAAATTGAAGGCGCATTTTACTTTTCAGCCTTTAGCAAGCGTCCAGCATATTGTTGAAAACCGGTGTCCAGAAAGCTTTTCTACAATTCACTGGATTCCGGCCTACGCCGGAACGACTACCCAAGCCATCGTACCTTTGGAACACCCTTCATTCTGCGACACGGGGTCGGTGATTCTTCATATAAGCACTTTCTGG
>CANMPU010000098.1 GCA_947499755.1 Betaproteobacteria bacterium
TTCCTTAATTGCTTTCGGTTGGCCAGGTAGATTTAAGATGAGGCATTGCTTGCGAATAACACCCACTTGTCTGGATAATATTGCCGTGGGAACGTACTTCAAGCTTACGGCGCGCATTTGCTCACCAAATCCAGGTAACTCTCTGTCGGCGATTGCAATGGTTGCCTCCGGTGTGACGTCACGTGGCGCGGGGCCAGTCCCGCCAGTGGTGATGACAAGATGGCATTTCTCGTGATCGACGAGATTGGTCAGTGTGCTTTCAATGACAGGACGCTCGTCTGGAATAAGTCGCGTTATAGTGCGCCACGGGCTAAGAAGTGCTTGATTGAACCAATTTTCGAGCGCGGGTATTCCCTCGTCCTGATAGACGCCTTTAGAAGCGCGATCGCTTATAGACACTAAGCCGATTAAGAAAATTTCCGAAACTGTATGCATGCTTAAAAAAATAAACTGTGAGTGAGAAGGATGATAGATCGTTTTAGCCTATCTTGGCATCCAATGGAATGGACGCGTCAATTTCTTTAAACAAACTGCGAAAATGTTTAGATGGTTTATCCGCAAGTTGCTCGGTATGGATATTACGTATAAGCGTTCTTAAACGTTGTGCATCGGCCGCGGGGTACAAATTCAAGAATTCAGCTAGCGATGTCTCTTCATCAAGTAAGCGAACACGCCAACGCTCAATGAAGTGAAGGCGCGCAGTGTGGCGGATAGACTTCCCATCCCAAGTTTCCAGCTGATCGATGATGGGTGCCGGGTCGATGTCACGCATGAGCCGCCCGATATATTGTAATTGGCGTTTTATTGCACCAAATTTTGTTAGCTCTTTGGCTTCACTTACTGCATCAAATAATATCTCCGGCAATTTGAGTTGCTGCAGTTTCTCCGAAGAAAGCGTAACTAATTTTGCTCCCACGTCTTGTAGAGCAAGCATTTCCTTTTTACGCTGCGTTTTACTGACTGCATCATCCATGGTTAGATTTGGCTCTCATCACTAAGCTGCTATGATAGCGTTTTTAGGCAAAAACTTGCAGAGAATTACTGAGGAGCGAGCGTGCGCAATTCAAAATTTAGTTACACAACGGAAAGTTTACAGAAAACGGTCGAGAAAATCCTTGCGCTAGCGAAAGAGGGGCATGCCACCAGTTGTGATGCCGAAGCAAGCGAGGGATTTGGGCAAAACGTTACAGTGCGTAATGGTGCGGTTGAGACCATAGAGCACAATCGTGATAAAGGGATAGGTGTCACCGTGTATGTGGGAGACAAAAAGGGTCATGCGAGTACATCAGATTTTTCCGATAACGCAGTACGAGACACCGTCGCCGCAGCACTCTCGATCGCGAAGCTTACGGCATCCGACGACTGTTCTGGGCTTGCAGAAAAAGAACTTCTAGCAAAAGACGTGCACGACTTAGACCTTTATTACCCATGGGAAATTAGCGTAGAAGAAGCCATTGAGCTTGCAAAAGAGTGTGAGGCCGCTGCGTTTGCAACGGATCCGCGTATCAGCAATTCAGAAGGTGCGAGCGTCGCGGTACATGAGAGCCAATTTGTTTATGGAAACAGCCTAGGATTTATCGGAGGTTATCCATTGTCGCGTCATGCCGTCAGCTGCGCGGTAATTGCGGGGAAAGGCGAAAATATGCAGCGCGATGATTGGTGGAGCGATGTAAGAGATTCCGCCGACATCGGTTCTATAGCGCTTATAGGTAGAACTGCAGGCGAACGATGTGTGCGCCGCCTTGATGCGCGCAAAATCGAAACGGTACAAGTTCCAGTGTTGTATGAAGCACCGGTAGCTGCCAGTCTGCTGAGCCACTTTGTTGCCGCGGCGAGCGGTGGTTCTTTGTATAGGAAATCATCTTTTTTGCTCGACGCTTTAGGCACGAAAATATTTTCATCACTGGTGACAATCAAAGAATTTCCACATTTACCCAAGGGTCTCGCAAGCTGTGCTTTCGATGATGAAGGTGTGGCGACCCATGATCGAACGATTGTCAATGCAGGTGTGCTGCAAGGCTATTTTTTAAGTAGCTACTCTGCACGAAAATTAGGGATGAAAACAACCGGGAACGCTGGCGGCAATCACAATTTGATTATAGAAACCAGCGGCGAAAGTTATAGTGAACTCCTAAGGCAAATGGATAGAGGCTTCGTTGTGACAGAATTGTTGGGAAGCGGGACCAATATGGTTACCGGTGATTATTCTAGAGGCGCCATGGGGTTTTGGGTGGAGCGCGGCGAAATACAATATCCCGTACACGAAGTTACCGTAGCCGGTAATCTCAGGGAGATGTTTCAAGGAATAGTTGGGATTGGAAATGATGTGCTCGTACGCGGCTCGAAGCAATGCGGATCTATCTTAATAAACAGAATGACGGTCGCAGGCGATTGATGATTTACCACCGGAGCCAACCTGAGTAAAAATCAATTTGCTCTGTTATCGGAAAGGCGCTTCGGCCCTTTCTTTCTGACACAATTTCTTGGCGCGTTTAACGATAATGTTTACAAAAATGCGCTCGTCATCTGTTGGCCTACGAGGCGGCCTCATTTGGCATCGCTGACGCTAGTTCTTTAGTCAATCTCTGCGCCGATCTTTTTATCTTGCCGTTTTTCTTTTTTTCAGCGACGGCGGGTCAGCTCGCGGATAAATACGAAAAATCGCGATTGATCCGCTATATAAAACTGTTTGAAGTCGTGATTATGCTCGTCGGGGCTGCCGGTTTTTATTACCATAATTTAACTTTTTTGCTAGCGGCACTATTTTTGATGGGGGCGCATTCGACGCTCTTTGGCCCGGTGAAATACGCAATCCTTCCGCAACATCTACGGTCCGAAGAAATCGTTGGTGGAAATGGTCTGGTCGAAACGGGAACGTCTATCGCGATACTCGTTGGAACAATATTGGGTGGCGTACTTATGGGCTGGCAACACGTGGGGCACGAAGTTGTTGCCGCTACCGTTATCGTGATCGCTTGTCTTGGGCTGATTGCAAGCTTTAGCATTCCTAATTCGCCAGCAGCAGAGCCCACATTAAAAGTAAATTGGAATGTATTTACTGAAACGTGGAGAAATTTTCAATTCGCCAGAAGCAATCGAACGGTATTTTTATCGATTCTCGGTATTTCATGGTTTTGGTTTTATGGTGCAACCTTTTTATCGCAATTACCAAGCCTCACCAAGCAAGTTATCGGCGGCAATGAGCACGTCGTTACATTGTTGTTAGCGGTGTTTTCTATCGGCATTGGGCTAGGTTCGTTGTTATGTGAACGACTTTCTGGAAGGAAAGTGGAACTCGGGCTCGTGCCCTTTGGGTCAATCGGGCTAAGTGTTTTCGGAATCGATTTCTATTTTGCGTTGAGTGCGTGGCATGCGGAGCATTTAGTTGGCGTGAGTGCAATGGTGCAACAAACAGGTGGGTGGCCGATATTAATTGATTTGCTATTGATCGGGCTGTTCGGCGGATTTTATATTGTCCCCTTGTATGCCTTAGTGCAAATACGCAGCGAGATCGAACACCGCTCGCGCATCATTGCGGGCAATAATATCCTCAACGCATTGTTCATGGTATTCGCCGCTGCGCTTGCGATCGGTCTGTTAAAACTAGGTTTAACCATCCCGCAATTATTATTGGTGACGGTGATACTTAATATCTTTGTCGCTGCGTATATCTACACCTTATTACCAGAATTCTTAATGCGCTTTATTGTTTGGCTACTGGTCCATTCGATCTACCGACTAAACAAAAGAGACTTAGATCGTATTCCGGAGAAAGGGCCTGCGTTATTGGTTTGCAATCACGTTAGTTTTGTCGACGCGTTGGTTATTGCTGCTGCGTGTCGCCGTCCTATACGCTTTGTAATGGATCATCGCATTTTCAAAATTCCGATCCTAAATTTTGTATTTCGTACCAGTCGTTGCATACCCATCGCGCCCGCCAAAGAGGACCCGGCGTTGTTGGAACGCGCGTATGACGAGGTTGCGGCAGCACTGGAAGCAGGCAATTTAGTTGGCATATTCCCGGAGGGGAAGATTACAGACACTAGTGATTTAAACCCGTTTAGATCGGGCGTAAAGCGTATTATCGACCGCACACCGGTGCCTATTATACCGCTGGCGTTGCGCGGGTTGTGGGGAAGCTTCTTCAGCAGGCGCGGGGGTAAGGTGATGAGCCGGTTACCAACAAAGATATTCTATAAAATTGAACTTGCGGCCGCGCCTGCTATATTGCCAACCAATGTTAACCCTGACGAATTGCAGCACGTAGTCGCAATTCTGCGCGGCGACTGGAAATAGTTTATTGGGTTAGCAACAGCGCTTTACGCCGTGCCACTTACGTTCTTGCGCGCCCTTAAAAAACTCTTTCCGGTTTAGGCATGGTTGGCCTGGGTGAGATTGTTGGGCGTGCGCGAGATAACGTTCGTATGCATCATCGCCACTCAGTTGCCTTAGAAGCTGCCAAACAAGTGCTAATTTATTCATTTCATCCCCCTAGTCTCGCGCCCATTCTGGCGCGAGTTGACTTGCGACGTACGGCGATTCTGCTAATGGTAATGTCGGCCGACCTTGCAAATAGCGTGCGCAAATTCTGAGCATATCTAAAATGATAATCCAAAACATCACCACAAAAAATATCATCAGCCAGGCGTCGAGCTGCTGATTAACGATCAATTGCGGGGCGACTGCGGCTTTTTCTGGCGAGAGTGTACCGGCAGCTAATTTCGCCGATAGGTCGTTTGCAGCGGCGATAAAACCAATACGAATATCGTCGCTCATAATTTTTTGCCAAGCGGCAGTTGTAGTGATGATTGCCAGCCACATTAGCGGCGCCCCGGTAATCCAGGCATATTTTAATTTTCCAGACTTTACGAGAATCGCGGTGGCAACACAGAGTGCGATACCAGCGAGCAATTGATTGGCGATGCCAAATAGAGGCCACAAGATGTTAATTCCGCCATTAGGATCAATAACACCAATGTATAAAAAATAACCCCAACCAAATACCACCAGCGCGCTGGCCAATAACACAGAAGGATACCAAGATGTTCGACCCAGAGGCTTCCATAAATTGCCGAATAAATCTTGAAGCATAAAGCGGCCAACGCGTGTGCCCGCGTCCAAGGTGGTCAGAATAAATAATGCCTCGAACATAATGGCGAAGTGATACCACATCGCGGTTAAAGTTCCACCAAAGACGGAGCC
>CANMPU010000099.1 GCA_947499755.1 Betaproteobacteria bacterium
GAGGACTTCCCATTTTTTTGTTTTAGAAAGAGGGCGTGTCTCTCGAATCAGTACCTGTTCCCCTTGAGTATAAGAGTTTTTTTCATCATGGGCAGCATACTTTTTGCTTTGAGTGATGTTTTTATGATAAAGGGGATGACGAAACATGCGCTTTACCAGCACAACAACTGTTTTGTCCATTTTTGTACTTACAACTTCCCCTGATAAAATTCGTCTTGACATTTATTCGCCCCCCACTTCTTGAAAGAACTTCTTTGTCATTGCCGTCTTGACGCGTGCAATATATTTTCTCACATTGCGTACCTCATGAGGCTTTACACTCTCGCCCTCTTTTTTCTGAAATCTAAAGGAAAAGAGAGACTTTTGACATCTGACTGCCTCTTTCTTTAAATCAACCACAGTTAAACCCATCAGCTCTTTGAAAGAGGGTGATGTTTTTTTTTCTTTTGCCATTTTTTACTCCACTTATAGAATCACCCACCTCGAAGCTGGCGATGAACAACGCGTGTCGCTATAGGTAGCTTTGCCGAGGCTAAACGAAAAGCCTCCTCTGCAACCTCCAACGACGTCGTGTCTATCTCAAATAAAATGCGCCCCGCCTTAACACGACACGCCCAATATTCAACTCCACCCTTACCACTTCCCATACGGACTTCTGCAGGTTTACGAGAAATGGGTTTATCTGGAAAAATCCGTATCCACACACGCCCACCACGTTTGATATGTCGGGTCATCGCGCGACGCGCTGCTTCGATTTGTCGCGATGTCAACCTTCCTCGGCCTAAGGCCTTTAGTCCGTATTCACCAAAATTTACCTTATTACCGCGCGTGGCAATACCGGTGTTACGACCCTTCTGTTGTTTACGATATTTTGTTCTAGCTGGCTGTAGCATACTTCGTCCCTGGCTTCCTTACTTTTTTCTCGGGTTCCGGTGCAGCGAGACTCGCTTCCGCTTGTTCGCTCTTACTTAAGACTTCGCCCTTGTAAACCCAGACCTTAACGCCTATCACACCATAGGTCGTTTTTGCCTCCGACGTTCCATAGTCAATATCGGCGCGCAGGGTATGTAGCGGTACCCGGCCCTCACGATACCACTCAGACCGCGCAATCTCGATTCCGTTAAGACGACCGGAACTCATAATTTTAATTCCTTGCGCGCCAAGACGGGTTGCGTTAGTAATCGCGCGCTTCATCGCGCGACGAAACATAATACGTTTTTCCAATTGCGACGCAATACTATCCGCAATCAACTGCGCATCCAGCTCTGGCTTCCGAATCTCTTCAATGTTGACATGAACGGGTACGCCCATGAATTTCTGCAACTGCAATTTTAGAGATTCGATGTCCTCGCCTTTCTTGCCGATAACAACGCCAGGACGCGCACTAAACACGGTGATGCGGGCATTCTTGGCCGGACGCTCAATGATCACTTTACTTACAGCCGCATGGGCAAGTTTCTTTTTTAGAAACTCTCTAACCTTGATATCCTCATTTAACATCTTCGAAAAATTCTTGGTATTCGCGTACCATCGGGACGACCAGTTCCTTGATACAGAAAGACGGAAGCCGGTTGGATTTATTTTTTGTCCCATTAATTCCCCTTGTTGTCGCCCACTACCAGAAAGATATGGCAAGTCTGCTTTAGAATCGTATTTCCCCTACCCTTTGCGCGCGCCGTGAAGCGCCTTAAGCTACGACCCTTGTCAACGTAAATTGTCGCAACCTTTAGTTCGTCAATATCGGCGCCGTCGTTGTGTTCTGCATTCGCAATCGCTGACTCAAGTAACTTGCGAATAATCACCGCCGCTTTCTTTGGGCTAAAGGTGAGCGTATTCAACGCATTTTCTACGGAAAGCCCTCGGATTTGATCCGCAACCAACCGTCCTTTTTGTGCGGAAAGTCTCACGCCACGTAATTCAGCAGATGTTTTCATCGTATTTTATGTTATGAGGGTTTTTTTGAAACCTTGCGGTCACCCGAATGTCCTTTGAACGTGCGCGTATGCGCAAACTCGCCGAGTTTGTGGCCTACCATATTTTCCGTGATATACACTGGAATGTGCTGCTTTCCATTATGCACAGCAATATAAAGCCCCAAAAAATCTGGTAGCACGGTGGAACGGCGCGACCAAGTCTTAATTGGTCTCTTATCTTTTGTTGCTGCTGCTGCTGCCACTTTATGCATCAAATGGTCATCAACAAACGGGCCTTTTTTTACGGAGCGTGCCATACCTTCCTCGACTAACTGTTATTGTAACGACGGCGAACTATCATCCCCGCCGTGCGTTTATTGCGATGGGTACGATATCCTTTTGCGGGTACACCCCACGGGCTACAGGGATCGCGTCCAGCCGCCGTCTTGCCTTCACCGCCGCCATGAGGATGATCAACAGGATTCATAGCAACACCTCTGACAGTAGGGCGAATTCCACGCCAACGCTGCGCCCCTGCTTTGCCGATTGAACGCAACGAATGCTCTTCATTGCCAACCTCCCCAATAGTCGCGCGACAATCCACATGTACTTTACGTATTTCACCGGAACGTAAACGTAATTGCGCATAACTACCTTCGCGCGCTAACAGCTGTACTGACGTACCGGCGGCGCGTGCGATCTGCGCGCCTTTTCCAGGGAGCATCTCTATACAATGTATCGTACTGCCCACTGGAATATTTCTTAACGGTAGCGCATTTCCAACCTTGATCGGCGCGTCGGTCCCACTAAGCAACGGTGTACCAACCACCAGCCCTTTTGGGCAAATAATGTAGCGCCGCTCGCCATCCGCATAGCAAAGCAGAGCCAAACTCGCGCTTCGATTCGGGTCGTATTCCAAGCGCTCGACTTTTGCTGCAATCCCATCCTTATTACGAAGGAAATCCACAAGACGGTAATGCTGCTTATGCCCACCGCCCTGGTGGCGCATCGTGATATGCCCGTGATTGTTACGGCCCGCTTTTTTCGATTGCTTTTCTAGTAATCCGGCAAATGGCTTACCCTTATGCAACCCCGGAATGACTAATTTCTCGACTGCACGACGACCCGGAGAGGTTGGCTTAACTTTAACAATAGCCATAATTATTTAACCTCTCCTGCGGTCAAATTAAGTTGTTCCCCTTGCTTCAGGCACACGAACGCCGTTTTCCAATTTCTTCTGCGTCCGTTGAATTTACCAAAACGCTTGGATTTCCCCTTGTGGTTGGCAACCTGCACTGCATTTACTTTCACACTAAATAGTAACTCGACTGCCGCCTTAATCTCTGGTTTAGTCGCATCCTGCAATACTTTAAACATGTGCTGATTTTTCTCAGCGACATAGGTGCTTTTCTCCGATACCTGCGGCGCTAAAATTATTTTTAGCAAACGATCTGGTTGAAATGTGCTTGTCATACCAACAATTCCTCCATCTTAGCAACGGCTTTCTTAGTGATCACGATATGATCAAATTGCACGAGGCTTACTGGATCAGTATGGCTAACATCTAGTATTTTTAACCTCGGGATATTTCTCGCCGAGAGCGCCAAATTACGGTCAATATCATCCGTAATAATTAGGACCTCGTCGTACCCCAGACCTCGAACTTGCTTGGCCAATTCTTTTGTTTTTACTGCGTCGATTGAAAACGACTCGATAACCATCAACCGGTCTTCGCGAACGAGTTGGGATAAAATCGCGCGCATTCCTGCTCGATACATGCGCTTATTCACTTTGTGGCTAAAGTTCTCATCGGGAAGATTAGGGAATATTTTCCCGCCGCCGCGCCAAAGTGGGCTAGACGCCATACCGGCACGGGCACGACCGGTCCCTTTCTGTTTCCATGGCTTGCGCGTACTCTTGGCAATCTCAGAGCGCCCCTTTTGCTTACGCGTCGCGAGGCGCGCGTTTGCATAATAAGCAGTCACAACCTGGTGGACTAATGCTTCGTTATATTCCTGGCCAAATAGACCATCGGAACCCTGAACGTTTGCCATTGCCTTGCCATCACAATTAATAAGCTTGAGCTCCATCATGCACCGCCCTTGACTGCAGCGCTCACAACAACAGCACCGCCTTTGGCACCAGGAAGCGCGCCGCGCACCAACAATAATTGACGGCCCATGTCTACGCGCACTACCACAAGATTTTGGGTAGTACGCTTAACATTACCAAGCTGTCCGGCCATGCGCTTACCCGGAAAAACTCGACCCGGATCCTGCGCCTGACCAATAGATCCAGCGCTATTGTGAGAAACGGAATTCCCGTGACTCGCGCGATTAGACGAAAAATGGTGGCGCTTGATTACCCCGGAAAATCCCTTACCCTGAGAGACGCCACTTACGTCTATTTTCTGTCCGGCCTTAAATATATCAACACCTATAGTCGCGCCAATTTTTAGTGCGTCCAGCTCTTCTAATTTAACCCTAAATTCCCGCAAAACACTCCCCGCTTCTACGCCGGCTTTAGCAAAATGCCCGGCGGCAGGTTTGTTAACTCGGCTCGCACGGCGTTTGCCGTAAGTAACCTGGACCGCAGAGTATCCATCGGTTTCGGGCCGTTTAATTTGCGTGACACGATTGTTGGACACATCGAGTACCGTAACCGGTATCGTTTCACCGTTCTCGCCAAATACCCGGGTCATGCCCACTTTTTTTCCTACCAAGCCTAAGCTCATATTTGTTCTACTCTAAGTTTTATGTAATTTATAACTTGATCTCGACATCAACACCTGCCGGAAGATCTAGCTTCATTAACGCGTCTACGGTTTTGTCGGTTGGGTCTATGATATCCATCAACCGTAGATGAGTCCGAATTTCAAATTGATCACGTGAGGTCTTGTTCACATGGGGTGAACGTAGCAAATCAAATCTCTCAATCCGAGTTGGCAACGGCACCGGGCCCTTAACGACCGCGCCAGTACGTTTTGCGGTTTCAACAATTTCCGATGCAGAAACGTCGATTAAACGGTAGTCGAAAGCCTTTAGACGTATTCTTATTTTCTGGTTTTGCATGCGGTCTCAGCCTAAACTCAAATCGTTGTACCTTAGTTCCCAGTACAACTCTACGTTAACTATCTAATAAACCCTATTCAATGACTTTAGAGACGACGCCGGCGCCAACGGTCTTACCACCTTCACGTATGGCAAAGCGTAATCCCTCTTCCATCGCAATCGGTGCGATCAACCCAAC
>CANMPU010000100.1 GCA_947499755.1 Betaproteobacteria bacterium
CCTCGGCTTTTTCGTTTATTGCCGCGGCAGAAATGATCGCATTATTGGGGGCAAAACCAGTATTTGTCGACATCCAGCCGGATACATTTAATATCGATCCAACCAAGATTAAGGCGGCCATATCAAAACGTACTCGGGCCGTCATACCGATTTCGCTTTTTGGCCAGCCCGCGGATATGGATGAAATAAATCAACTCGCCACAAAACACGGATTGACCGTCATTGAAGACGCCGCGCAAAGTTTTGGAGCAAGCTATAAAGATAAGAAAAGCTGCAATCTTTCTACAATTGCTTGCACCAGCTTTTTCCCAAGCAAGCCGCTTGGATGCTACGGCGATGGTGGCGCAATTTTCACGAACGACGAAAAACTCGCGACCGCGATGAGAGAAATTCGCGTTCATGGTCAAGCACAACGCTACCATCACACCCGCGTAGGCATAGGCGGTAGAATGGATACAATTCAGTGCGCCGTGGTGATCGCGAAGCTCGAACGCTTTGCGTGGGAGGTACAGCAGCGCCAAGCGGTGGCGGCAAATTATGCCGAACTCTTTAGTCCGTTCGCAGATAAAATTCAACGTCCCATGGTGAGGCATGATCGAACTAGTGTGTTTGCTCAATATACCGTGAGGGTGCGAAAACGTGATCGATTACGAGAAGCGCTCTCAGATAACGGGGTTCCTACCGCCGTTCACTATCCGCTATCCATTACTAAGCAGCCGGCATACGCGGGTTTCGCTTTGTCGGCAGACACCGAGATTTCGGAAACTGCAGCTGCTGAGGTGCTGAGTTTACCGATGCACCCATATCTTGGCACCGATACTCAAAAAACGATTGCTCTACAGCTAGGCGAGGCATTAAAGAAAAACTACATTTAGCACGCTTTAAGGGTGGGCCTAGACATCGTCGAATCTGAAAAGAATTTCAAGCACCAAGCGCATCCTAAATATCGTCCAGATATTGATGGATTGCGTGCATTAGCGGTTTTGTCAGTCGTGGGGTTTCATGCATTTCCCGAATGGATAACCGGCGGCTTTATCGGTGTTGATATTTTTTTTGTAATTTCAGGTTTCCTTATCTCAACAATTATTTTTGGTAGTCTTGACAAAAACGTATTTAGCTTTAAGGAGTTTTACAGTAGACGTATTCGCCGCATCTTTCCGGCGTTAATTCCTGTACTAGCTGTGTGCGCTGTTTTTGGCTGGTTTGCATTGTTGGCGGATGAATATAAGTCGCTTGGCAAACATATTGCTGGGGGTGCTGGTTTTATTTCAAATTTAATTCTGTGGCGAGAAAGTGGCGCCTACTTCGACAACGCTGCGGAAACAAAACCCCTACTGCATCTCTGGAGCTTGGGCATCGAAGAGCAGTTCTACATTGTATGGCCCATATTGTTGTGGCTAACATGGAAGGCGCGATTCAATATTCTGGTAATAACTGTGACGCTAGTCGTTATCAGCTTCGCATCTAATCTTCACTATTACTCAAACGACCCAGTTTCCAATTTTTATTCGCCGCTTGCGCGTTTTTGGGAGTTACTTGCCGGGGCGATATTGGCATATTTCTTTATGTACAAGCCAAACTGGCTTGGGCTGGGTATGAATGCTACGGAAACTGAGCACATAGAAGGCGCCAGCATTGAAAAAAGTGTGATGTCAACTATGGGCCTATTATTCGTTATTTCTGGTCTTTGGCTAATCTCTCGAGAAAAGTATTTCCCGGGCTTGTGGGTAATGTTGCCTGTCTTTGGGACAATTTTGATAATCGCTGCGGGTCCGCACGCCTGGGTTAATCGCAATGTTCTGGCAAGTCGTGTACTGGTTTGGTTTGGTTTGATTAGCTATCCGCTGTATCTCTGGCACTGGCCTATTCTTTCGTTTTTGCACATCGTCGAGAGTGAGCCCCCCCCTGGCTGGCTAAAAATGTTGGGGGTTATTTTCGCGATTTTATTGGCTTGGATAACATGGAAGCTGATCGAAAAACCGATTCGAAGCAAAGCTATAAATTTCGCCGCAATAGCTAGTTTGTTATTTATTATGATTTCGCTTTTCGTGATCGGCGTATCAATTTTTGTAAAAGACGGCTTTCCTACACGAGAATTAAATAACGCTTTCGCTAGCCGTCTCCCTGCAACAGCTCACAAGAAGTTCTTTAAATACATCAGTGATAATTTTCCCCCATGCACGCCGAAAAGTATTAGGGAGTCAACAGAAACTGAGATGGGATACGTACGGTGCGCGCAATCGCGTCAGGATATGGAACCAACGATTGCGCTTGTCGGAGATAGCCACGGTGAGGCCCTATTTATTGGAATTGCCGAGAATTTTGGAACTACGGAAAATATCGTAAATTATCAATTTAGGTGCTTGCCATTTTGGGGAGTTTCTGGAAATCCACAATGTCAGCACATGAATGAAGCTTTGGACTATATTGCTGCGACTTCTAGTATTCATACGGTAGTTCTCGCAGCATCTTGGCCGGGTAAAATCGCAGACCCTAACTGGCGCTTAGACGCCCACTTGGATATAAATCGCCCTTTTCAGCGTTTCGAGGTTGGATTGCTCGAAACCCTTGAGAAACTTAAAGCAAAAGGGAAAAAGATAGTGGTAATAGGTGACACACCTGCCTTCCCGTTTGATCCGATCAGATGCGGTGAAGGACGCCCCTTTTCCTTACCTAGGCCTCAACTTTGCTCGATACCACTAGACAAATATGTAACGGAGCACCAGGAATCGTGGGCGAGTATCAATAGAATAGTCCCGCTTATCCCATCGGCGACATTCGTGAATATACTTCCTTCTTTGTGCAACAACTCTCTTTGTTCGATGAAAAGAAACGATCAACTTTTGTTTAGGGACAACGATCATCTTACCGTTGAAGGATCAAAATTAGTCGGCGGTTATATCGCCGAACAAATCAGAAAGTTCATTAGTCGATAGAATAAACTGGGTTTTCGTGCTCGCCCTAAGAGTGATTAGTGCGTTCTACGGCATCTGCTTCCGCCTCTTGCTCTAGATGCACCCAGTCAACGATTCCACCACTCGGCGTGTACTCCGCAACTAGCTGCTGTAGCATCCGGCGTACCACGCTGATGTCATTTACGTTGAGCGCTAATTCTAGTGCATTGAGTTTCTCTTCTAGCGCAGGCAACGGCAAAAAATCTTCATGGGCCTTCATGATTCTGGGGTGCGGAGTGGATTTTGGATCGTTGCCAATAAGCAATTCTTCATACAACTTCTCCCCTGGACGCAGGCCGGTGATTTCAATCTCGATATCTCCATCCGGGTTGATTTCATCCTTCACCGACAGCCCAGAGAGTTCGATCATGCGTCGCGCCAAGTCCATGATCTTTACAGACTGGCCCATATCGAGCACGAAAACGTCCCCGCCCTTTGCCATTGCACCGGCCTGAATTACCAACTGCGCGGCTTCCGAAATTGTCATGAAATAGCGCGTGATTTCTCGATGGGTTAAGGTGATTGGGCCGCCATCGCGGATCTGCTGGCGAAATTTAGGTACCACCGAACCGGACGAGCCCAACACATTGCCGAAACGTACCATCGTGAACCTGGTAGTGGGGGAAACTGCTGCAAGGGCTTGCAACACCATTTCCGCCAGTCGCTTGCTGACACCCATGATGTTGCTCGGCCGCACTGCCTTATCGGTGCTAATCAGCACGAAATCTGAAACACCGTGTTCGGCGGCGGCTCTGGCCGCTGTCTGCGTACCTAGAACATTGTTCCGAATACCTTCGGTGGGATTGTGCTCCACCAGTGGTACGTGTTTGTAAGCTGCCGCGTGGTATACCGTATCTGGCCGCCAGGTGGCCATGATCTCCCGCATGCGCTCCCCATCGCGAACCGAGGCCAAGAGCGGCACCAGCTTGACAGCCCCATCCGCTATTTTTTTCTGCAACTCCTGGTGAATGTCGTACAGCGCGAATTCACTTTGCTCGATGAGTAGTAACGTCACTGGATTCACTTTCAAAATTTGGCGACACAACTCACTGCCAATCGAGCCGCCTGCCCCGGTGACCAAAACCGTCTTTTCAGTAATGTTTTTACTAAGCAGGATATGATTCGGAACGACGGGTTCACGACTGAGCAGATCATCAATATCTAATTCACGAAGATCTGATGTGCTGACTTTACCCTGCGCCAGCTCTGTGATGCTGGGCAAGGTACGCACAGAAACATGCGCATTGAGCATTTGCTCTAGTATCTCATTGCGGCGTTTCCGACTCGCCGAGGGCAGTGCCAACAACACGTCTGTGATCTGCAGCGTCGCAACCAGGTCTGACAAATCGTCTGGGCCATAGATGGGTTGGCCATTAAGTACCTGGCCGTGCATGCGATCGTCGTCATCGAGGAACCCGACCACGCGCATCTCGTGACTATTCGCCATTGCGGCCGCCAATTGTCGTCCGGCCGTGCCAGCACCGTAGATGAGTACTTTCGGCAGTGCGGCGCGTTTCAATTGACTCTGATAGAGTCCTCCGAGCCAAAAACGGGCCAGGGCACGGGAAGCCCCCACGGCCAAAAGAAGCAATATCGGCTGGATTAACCCGATCGTACGCGGCACGCCCTGAAAGCCAACTGCCGTAAAGATCGCCGCGTACACAAGGCCGTATACAACGATTGCTTTAGTGACCGTCATCATGGCGGGCCACCCGGTGTAGCGAAAGATGGCCCGATAAAGTCCTGACACAATAAAAATTGGCAGTGCTACGGCAATCGATGCGATAGCAGCCCACAGTGACGGCCCTGCCAAGGCAACAAACTCTCCTAGTCGCAGGTAAAACGCTAACCAAACTGTCAGGAAACACAAGCTGAAGTCGACTAGCAAGACTAACGCGCGTTTAGCAATGCGCGGCAGGCCCAATACGGGCAAAGCGAGATGGTTTAAAAACATAGGCGCACCTCGTTCAATGGGCTATTCCGTCGCGGCGTAATACCTTCACAAAAGTAAGCCACAAAATCCATAAGTCAAAAGAGAATGATCGGCGCCGTAGATATTCCGCGTCTAACTTGACCTTGTCAGGAATTGGCAAATCGTCGCGACCGTTGACCTGGGCCCAGCCAGTGAGTCCGGGCAGGAGTTGATGCACGCCG
>CANMPU010000101.1 GCA_947499755.1 Betaproteobacteria bacterium
GGCCCCATGGCTGACATAAGCTGTAAATAATCGACGACGATCAGCCCCAGCCCTTTTTCTCCACATTGGCGATGCAACCTGCGCGCGCGCGCGCGTAATTCAAGTGCGTTCAACGCAGCGGTCTCGTCGATAAAGATAGGCGCATCGTTTAGGCGACCTAGGGCATGCGTGAGATTTTGCCAGTCATCGTCATGCAATTTTCCGGTGCGCACTTTATGTTGATCCAATTTACCGACGGAGCCAATAAGCCGCATGGCAAGCTGTGTTCCCGCCATTTCCATGCTAAAGATGGCAACGGGTAATTTTTCTTCCAAGGTAACGTGTTCTGCAATATTTAATGCGAACGCGGTTTTCCCCATACTAGGGCGCCCCGCAATAATCACGAGATCGCCGGGCTGTAAACCCGAGGTCATACGATCAAGATCGACAAAGCCGGTAGCGACGCCGGTAATATTATTGGGGTTATCTAGGTTGTAGAGCGTGTCGATGCGTTCGACGACGTCTTTTAGCAGGGGCTGAATTTCAACGAACCCTTGCTTGCCGCGTTCGCCTGCCTCGGCAATCTCAAATACTTTTGCTTCGGCATGATCCAAAAGCTGCTCCGCCGTGCGTCCCATGGGGTTATACGCGGAATCGGCAATTCCTGTCCCCACTTCAACCAACTTTCTCATTACAGAGCGTTCACGAACAATCTCAGCATAGCGCCGGATGTTTGCCGACGACGGGGTGTTTTGTGCAAGACCGCCTAGATAGACTAGGCCTCCGACATTATGTAGTTCCGCCGTGCTCTCGAGACTTTCCGCAACCGTAATTACATCTGCAGGATGGCTATGCGAGATCAGCTTAGAGATATGGCGGTAAATGGAGCGATGATCATTGCGATAAAAATCAACTTCAGAAAGAATATCGGCAATCTTGTCCCACGCATTGTTATCCAGCAACAAGCCACCGAGTACGGCCTGCTCTGCTTCCATGGAATGCGGAGGAAGTTTCAGAACTTCGACAGACGAATCCTGCGAATACGAAGACGCAACCTGAACCATATTTGATAACCACGCTGAGATAAAAAACTAAATTGATCGAGCAACAATCAACACTGACGCGCTTATTCTAACACTCGATTGTGTTTCGCAAAGCGCTAAAAAGAGATTCGTTACACCGCAGTTGAGAGATGGCACGAACTTGAGAACACAAGGATTTGAAGGCGTGAAATATTTTCTGGTGCCGCGAAAAATATTGCGCGGCGGCACCAGCAAAACAATTAGCTTTCGCCAAGAACAGAGATGGTAATTTTTGCAACGACGTCGCTGTGCAACGCCAAAGTGATAGGATAATCGCCGATTTGCTTTAGCGTACCATGCGGTAGCCGAATTGCGGCACGTGGAATATCGAAACCCTGCGCCTTCAGTGCGTCAACAATGTCGTGGTTGGTAACCGAACCGAAAAGTTTGCCGTCGACGCGAGATTTTTGCGTAATCTGCAGCATCAGGCCATCAAGTTTTGTCGCTTGATCTTGGGCACTTTGCAGCGTATCTGCTTGCGCTTTTTCGTATTCGTGACGTTTCGCTTCGAAGGCTTCAATATTTACCTTGGTGGCGCGCTTGGCCTTTTTTTGCGGAATAAGGTAATTGCGTGCATAGCCGTCTTTAACTTTTACCACATCGCCAAGCTGTCCAAGATTGACGATTTTTTCCATTAATATTATTTGCATCTCTATACTCCTTTGTGCAGATCAGTATAGGGCAACAACGCCATATAGCGCGCACGTGAAATCGCCGAGCCTAATTGGCGTTGATAGCGCGCTTTGGTTCCGGTGATTCTTGCTGGGATAATCTTGCCGTTTTCATTAATGAAATCCTTGAGGATCTCGACATCCTTGTAATCTACCCAAGTAATACCTTCTAGGGTAAAGCGACAAAATTTCCTGCGTTTGAACAATGGGCGCGAACTCTTATCGCCATCTTTGCGGCGGCCCATCGCCCCACCTTTACCTTTAAAACTCTTAGTCGAATCACGACGCGGCATAATTATTTTCCTTTTCTATTTCAATTGCACTGATATGTAGTACTAATTTTGCGTTTCTAAAGTTTTTCTTTGCAAGAAACCCTTTAATAGTTACATCTTGTCCGGTACGCATTTTGGCAATTTGCTCTGCCAATTCACCGAATGCCGTTGCTTCCACTTCACATTCCACGCGACGTCTTATTTTTGCTTCAAACTGTTCTGATGCGTGAAACATTTTTACAACGATGATCGCGACTCCTGCGGGCGTGTGTCTTAGCGCCTCAACTTCGAGCAAGGTGCCACCGATGACAACTTGATTGTGTTGCACTTACGACGCTGTGTTCTCCACGACCGCTTCCACGACCGCTTCCGCTAGCGCTTCCTTAGGGCTATCGCCAGCGCCAAAAACCATGGACTTCGATTTTTCTTCCCTCATCATGGCCGACGGCGTCGCGACCGCTGTTTTCATTTGCAGGGTTAAATTACGCAACACGGCGTCGTTGAATTTAAACGCGTGTTCTAATTCGTTGAGGGTTTCTAAATCGCATTCGATATTCATCAAAACATAGTGCGCTTTGTGAACTTTCTGAATTGCGTAGGCTAACTGACGGCGGCCCCAATCTTCAAGGCGATGAATAATGCCACTCTTGCCAGTGATCATGGTGCGATAGCGCTCGATCATGGCCGGGACCTGATCACTCTGATCAGGATGAACGATAAAACAGATCTCGTAATGTCGCATTGTATCTCCTTCTGGGTAAAGCCTCCCGTGATGCGACAGCGGTGAGGCAAGGGATGGTTAACGCAGCCTAGCGAATTTATTCACCGCGAAGGCGCGTATTATACCGAAACCCGACGTTAGGTCAAAGGCTTAGTTACCAGCACTCCATAATCTCATCGCGCGGGAAGGTTAGGCCAACTGTGTGCGAAACATCGGTTACGCGATTTACCGCCGACTCTGCTTTCTTGCGCCACTCCTGATGACGGTCGCGTTTGTCGAAGATTTTGAATTCGTCTGGCGTGCCTTTACTCTTAAATCGAGTAAAAAACGATTTCGCGAGGGTTTGCATACGCTCACCGCCATAGCTCACGATGGTCCAGCTTTTAGATTGCGGCAAGCCAGTCAGCGCTAAGGCATAGTGGTATTGCTCCCAGTAGCGCAGATACGTATCAAAATAATCTTTTTCATTGAGTGTATTGACGTCTTCGCCGTTAAAAATATTATCGCGTCGCATCCATTCTTCGATGTTGCCGCGCGCCTTGAACTTACCATCAACAGGATAGCCAGTGGATTTCTCATAAGTAGAAATACAAGCGGCAATCGGATGGCGCAAGGTAATAATGTACTCGGTTTGCGGTCCGAACACCGTGTTGAAAAAAGCGCCGTTATATGCCGCTTTTGTTGCCTTTTTAGGCACAACGATGCGATTGTTGACCATGCGCGAGCTAGCAAAATAAAGCTCCACCATCGCCAAATATTCCGCCATGGATTGCGTCATCACCGTGGCGCTATTATGACTTTCTTTAAATTCAAATGGCGCCGATTCCGGAAAGCCGTCATGCGCGATGACGTTGGGCACTTTTTCAGCGTCCATACCCAGCGCTAAAAATAGCTGCTTGGTCAGATACGAACCGCCATGGCGCGGGCAACCGACAACACAGATAAATTTATAGCGCTCTTGCAAAATTCTTAATTTTTCCGGAACGCCAGTCAGAAGTGCGGTAAACAATTCATAACAGCGATAGATCGCCTGCTGCCCAGTGGGGTGTTGCAATATCTGTGGAGCGAGCGCAACGGCGCTTTCGCGCTTCTCCGCTGCCTTGGTGGGAACCAACGATTCGCTGAGCTGATTAAACCACGTCGTATCAAATTCTTTTTCTTCGATGTGCCGGTGTAAGAAATCGATAAACACTGGTGATACCGGAAATTCTTTATCGGTCAGTTTTATTTCAACGCCCATAGCAGTTTTGTGTCGTGACCTTAGTCAAGGCTGCAAAATAAATCGCAAAAAAATACCGGACATACTTCATGTCCGGTAATCGTGATTAACTGTCGAGTAAGGCTTACGAACAAGACTTAGACTTAGGATCCTTCTTGCGGACTTTAAGTGTCTCAGGATTAAGTTCAAAATCGGTTGCGTTAGAGATCTCGTCGACCAAGAAACTAACCGCTTGAATGACTTCATCCGACAATCCCGAAGGTAAAATGGTAAATATTCCGGCGGGCAAATCGAACCTCGAATAGAAATCTAAACTCTTTCCATTCGCTGTGTTAAATACGATACCTCCCACGCCGTCACCGATTAGGGTCGATTGGCCTAGTATGGCATCTCCAACGTTGCCATCACTTGCCAATAGTTCTGTAGACCCCGCGCTCAGCCCAGATGCGGAAATAACTTGCGCCCCGCCCATGAATAACGAACCCGCGGTTCCGCTGATGCCGCCAAATGCGGAAACAATTGCGTCCACATTAACCGTGCCGCCGTCATTACCAAACTCCCCACCCAATATTTCTAGATCATCTGTTAGATTCAGCACAAGGAATTCCGGGTCAAGTAAAGCAAACGCCGATGCATCTGCACCGGCCCCATCGGCTGAGGCGCCGCCACCATTAACGTGAACCCCACCACCATCAATGGTCGCCGTGCGCGTTCCCGGTGCGCCGAACGAAACCACGCCGCTATTCGCATTGGCGGTTGCTATGCTAGCTGCAGTAGTTGACGCGCTTACACCGCCCCCTTCAATCTGCAGATACCCATCGACAATGTCGATCGACAAGTCACCCCCAGTTGCAATGAGTGCATTCGCGTTCGCCAATGCGCTGGCAGATCCGCTATTTGACACTGCCTGGGCAGATGCAGAGCCAGCAGAGACATCTATATTACACTCTCCCTCTCCACCATCAACACTAATCTGCATCGATCCAAGAGACAGCAAATGCGCATTCGCGCTCGCACTGGCACTGGCACTGGATGTTTCGGCGGTACCATTTGCGTGAGCGTCGACGCTTCCACCGCCTACATTAAGTTCCTGTGTGAAAATCGTTAACGCGCCATTACTGAAA
>CANMPU010000102.1 GCA_947499755.1 Betaproteobacteria bacterium
GCTACGACCTTTGCCAATCAGCGGGTATATGGCAATGCCACCGGAGCCGCTGCCAGCGGTGGTGCGGCCGGCTCCGGATGGGTCATGTTTGATCCAGCACTCAAGGGTGAAGTTTTGCGTGCCGAGTCGCGCCTCGCATTGCGGCGTACGAAATTTACATATAACTCGGTCTCCGTAATAACAGCAATTTGTTCTTCGTCGAGTATAAATCCGTAATGTAGCGGCCCCACGGCTAGCACCTGCCGTTCGTTGCTATCTATAAACTCATCAAAATGTTCGCAACTTTTTAGCGGGACGCCGTATTCAGAAAAGTACTGACTCATAATTTCCCGACGGCCCACACTCTCGGCGATTACCAGCACTTTCCCCGGGAAATTGGCGACAAATTCTACGTAGCGCGTTAAAGGGTTGTCTGATCTTCTATCTATGTGGATGTCGGGCAACGCCGACGTATTTGCACGTTTATTTTTTTGTGATCTTGCACGATCTTCATTTACGCTTGATTCGCGTCGCGTACAGATGCGTGGAAATTTACTTATTGAACTAAAGAATATTTCCTGTGAAAGAAATAATTCAGCCGGGCGCATAATTGGCCGCGTTAAATCACCACGCAATAGTTCATAGCGCGCTTGTGTATCATGCCAAAATTGGGCGATAGCCCCCTCAATATTCTGCTGTAAGCACACGACGGCATTGTCTGGCAAATAATCTGCAATAGTCCCGGTATGCTCAAAAAAGAGTGGCAAATAGTACTCTATGCCTGCTGGTGCCATCCCTTGACTCACATTTTTGTAAAGTAGGCTATTTGAAGGGTCGCCTTCAAACTTTTCACGGAAATTACGTCTGAAACAGGTTTGCCCATCCTCATCAAGAGGGAATTCTCTTGCCGGTAGCAAACGAACATCATTTACTGGATAAATGCTACGTTGGGTATCAACGTCAAAGGTCCGTATACTTTCGACATCGTCGCCTAATAAATCGATGCGATAAGGTAGCGTGCTTCCCATAGGAAAAAGATCGATTAGACCGCCACGATAGCTATATTCGCCCGGTGCCAATACCTGATTGACGTGGGTATATCCGGCGTGCGTCAGTTGCTTCCGCAGTGCAGTTCTATCAAACGTCTGACCTTGTTTTATAAAAAAGGTGTGCGCTGCAAGATACTCTGTAGGCGGTAATCTATAGAGCGCCGTTGTGACCGGTACCAAAGTAACGGCACAATCGTTTTGCGAAATTTGGTAAAGCGTCGCTAATCGCTCGGAGACAAGATCCGGATGGGGCGAAAAATTATCATACGGTAAAGTTTCCCAGTCGGGCAACAGGCACACTTTACGTTTGGGGACAAGGAATTGAATTTCTTCTGTCAGTCTTTGTGCGTCGGAAGCGCTTTCCGTAAATATCACGACAGGGCGTCCTTCGCGCGCGAGCTGCGCAAATGCGAACGCGTCGCTCGAGCCATGTAATCCCGTATAAGAAACACTAACGCCAGATTCAGGGCGGGCAATCAGGAAGGCCATATCGGAGGGCTAAAATCTTCCCATTATAAATAATATGGCGACCAAGACGCTATTTGCTTAAGGTTATTCCTAAGTATGCCGATACCTTTAGACAGTAAACCTGAACTACGTTTGGTTGAATCAGGATAACCATGCATTTTTCTATTGGAATTAGGCGACTATGAATTTCGGGATCAATCTCTTCTGGGTAGGTTTGGCGACAGGGGCCGTCATTCTCGCAAGCGTCTTAAAAGTTCTCTCGCTTAGACACGAACAAATTACCGCTTCGGTGCTGCGAGAAATGAAAGCCTATTTTAAGGCGACAGGTGTAGATGTGAATGTATTGTGCCACGACCTGGGTCAAAATCACTATGTTGCGCTTATAGAAACAGCACCGTTAAAGAAATTTCGCTTTTCGTATATCATTGAGCAATCGCTTAACCGTCATTTAATGCATTCCATAGGCAGAACGCTGGAGCGCGTTTATTGGAGGTTTGTCATACCGCCGATAGAAAATGGTGCAGAACTAACTGAAAATAGGCTCACCAAGGGCGTGGATACGCCCGAAGAGCAGGTACCACGCAAAGTGGTGCCCACAGAAATTAAGAGGGAAGCAGCGCGCGCGCCGCGCAACGCGGTACCAGAAGATGACGCGCCTGATAATACACTGCGCAACGATGCCGTGGCGGTAGAAATGACGGCCGTAACGGATACGGGCACCTATAGGGTGGACGAGATTTCTTGGGAAAGTTTTCAGACTGCGATAGCGCCCGCAAAACAGCAACATAAGGTTCGTGAAGTCACGCAATTAAAAAATACGTCGCAAGAGCAAAAGACGCCAATTTTGGCGAAAACTAAACAAGACGATACAGAAATAATTGCGGTTTCGCTTATGGAGGCTGAGGCAAAAGCCCGTGCGGACGCCGATATAAAAGCGAGCGCGCGTGCGCATCGAGATTAAGGCAAGAACCGAAGCTGCTTACCGCGCGAAGCGGGAAGCTCTAGAAAAATCACACGCAAAACCCACGTCTAACACTGAAATCACCCTGCAAGAAAAAAAGAGGCCGTCGTTAAAGAAACTACTGCGACGTTGATAGAGCCAATAGCAAACGTCAATCTCGAATCGAAGCAGAGTCTGCCCACCCAAAACGAGGAGCGCAATGACGTTGCCGGTGAGGTACAAACTGCAAAATTGGTTAGGAGAGACCCTAAGCCTAGCGCGGCTCAGCATAAGGTTGACGTTGCGCATGGTGCCGGTACATCGTCAGTATGGTCTGAAGCATTGCGTTTGGCGCGCGAAGCAGAAGATGCGATCGCGGCAGAATTAGCCGCGCACAACGCAAAATACGAACCTGCCATTGATCAGGCTGCGGCCGAGCGTTTACCAGCGACAGAAATACCATTGACTACAGACAAAAATACTAGTTATACAATACATTAATAAAATTATATAATTTACTGTTATTTAACATATAATATATATTTTTATTACTAATTTACCCCATGAGAATTAAAGCTTACCCGAATTCGTTTCCGGCCAAATTGGCCAGCGAACTGCTCGAATCGCCCTGGAATTTCGGCACGGCAATTCGGGCAACGACCGTCGCCCCCCAAAACATACGCTTCGATCTGATGCCAATTGCGTTGGATCAAGGCCTGTCGGCAATTTTGGCAGTAGGTCGTACCGCCTTCGACATCAAACACATTACCGGTATAAACAAAATGCAGGCCTTGGCGCGTGGCGATATTTCGCGCTCGCGTTAAAGTCTCTCCCGGCGTTGCAGGGATATCCAACATCTTAAAATCCGGATGAAAGGCTGTGAAATGTAATGGAACGTCTGGCCCGAGATTATCCATAATCCAGTGTGAGAGCGCTTCAATCTCCGCATCACTGTCGTTTTTTCCCGGAATTAGCAAAGTGGTAATCTCAAACCATACAGCGGTCTCGTGTTTGAGGTAATGAAGCGTATCCAGCACTGGTTGGAGGTGCGCTCCGGTAGTTTGTACGTAGAACTCTTCGCTAAAACTTTTGAGGTCAACGTTTGCCGCATCCATCTTGTTGAAGAACTCACGACGCGGGTGATCGTGCATATAGCCAGCGGTTACTGCCACCGTTTTGATTCCAAGTTCGTGACAAGCATCGGCGATATCCATCGCATATTCCATAAAAATTACCGGGTCGTTGTAAGTGAATGCGACCCCCTTACAGCCTAATTGATGTGCGCGAATGGCAATTTGATCTGGGCTCGCCGCGTCGGCCAATTTATCCATAGTGCGTGATTTGCTAATATCCCAGTTTTGACAAAATTTGCAGTGTAAATTACATCCCGCCGTGCCAAATGACAGAACGCTAGTGCCAGGATAGAAGTGGTTAAGCGGCTTCTTTTCCATTGGGTCTACACAAAAACCCGAAGAGCGGCCATACGTAGTAAGTATCATATGATCGTGGTCACGCATTCGAACAAAACAGGCACCTCGCTGACCATCATGCAACTTACAATCGCGGGGACAAAGATCACATTGAATGCGCCCGTCATCCAAGGTATGCCAATACTTTGCTGGATAGTGTGAGTTTTCAATCACGTCTAAGTGTTCTCTTGCCATTTGATTACACCATAACGAGATAGCTTGATATCGTCACTCCAAAAATCAGCGGCGACCCCAGCTTTTTGTTTTAGATGTGTCATAAATACCTGCGGATTAGGTAAGCTTTCCCACACTTGCGGCAGAAATGTGCTGCGGTGTTCCTGGTATTCGAAGACAACGCCATCAACGTGCGGGATTAATTTTTGAAAGACGTCTTGCTCCCCGAGGAACTCAAGCGGCGTAGCTGGGGTAAGAATAGAAACCTCCATTCTTACAGCGTGCAATTCCGACGCGGCTAAAGGTGTAAAGCGGGGGTCTTTGAAAGCCGCCGCTAGCGCGTTATTCTTAACATCAATGTCTAGTGCGCGATGAGCAACTAACGATCCGACGCAGCCGCGCAGTTGCTGTTGCAATTTTAGGGTAACAAAACTTGCCCCTGGTTCCTTTAACCATGAGGCATTGGTAATTGGCGCCTCGACTGGTAAGCCCAACGCTTGAGAAATTGTCGCTCGCGCAATTAACAGCAGAATACTGCCTCTATCGGAATCCATTAAGTGTTCTTATCAAATGCAAATGCCGCGTAGCCAACCACTCGGTCTCGGCTTCCGGCAGTGTCGCCAGAATTGCACAAATCGAGTAAGCGTGGTACCAACCCACGACGTTTTGCCGCAACCAGGAGTCCGTTTATTGGCATACACCCGCAAGCCTCATACGGGCTGATTGGACCTTGGAAATTAAGTATACGATTTACCGTAGCGCTATCGATGGCTTGTGCTTGTTCGTACTTTAAGTAATGCGTAAGGTCAGAGCTGACGACAATAAGAGTTTCATCGCCGCCCCATACGGCCTCCATGGCCTGGGCGACCTCCTCGGGGGTTGCGTTACCTACCGCTAAAGGCACAAGAAGAAAATCGTCCAACAC
>CANMPU010000103.1 GCA_947499755.1 Betaproteobacteria bacterium
CTTGGGGTGACAGTATCCATAACCCGCCAGGGCCAGAGACATAGAGATTTCCCTTCTGGTCGACTTTAATACCATCGAGCGCGTCTTCGCCTAGTGCGTTGGTCATATCGAATGACCCGCTTCGGTTTTTACGTAGTTGGGCAAATCGCAAAAATATTGGTGCGCCTACGTCAAATAATTCTTGTTAGTTCAATTCGTTAAAAAACAGATAGGAAATTTACCGAGAGAGGACTATGCAATCGGCATCAAAATAGCCCGCAAACCCAGCAAACAAGCGGGATAAGAAAAATCGTGTTTATGTCAAGTTTATCCACCAATCGTTTTAGCCTTCATGATTTCGTCATAAAAAATCATATTCCCCCAGGGAGATCGTGCAACACATTGTTATATATACATTTTTTTATGAGCTGAATTAGTAACCAATAGGGCGAAGGCACTGGTTTTTAACTCTTTTTCTTGTTCGTAAAGAACTTACGCACAAAGTTACCCACAGATTTTGTGAGCAAAAAAGTAGCTAAAAAATGCGTTGCTATTTAGGAAAATTTTTCGTAATAAAAACCGTAAAAAATGCTGACCGAGCACCGCTTAGGCGGCAGCTTTACGGCGCTGGAGGTGCACCAAACAGCGGTGTATCCATTGTGCGGTAAGTTTTTCCTGAACTGAATTTTGCCTTAGCCGCGCATCGAGACAAGCAAAATTAACCTGATCCAAAGGCTGATCTTGATTGAAACATGAAAATACGTAACGAGACTTACCGGTCTCTGGGTCGGTATGCAACTGCAGGCATTGGGCACAAATCTCTTTCATCATGCATTGCATCGGCGAGTTGATCGATCCAATCGCAAAATGCCGCGGATTAAGAAACGCTTTTAGTACGCCATGTCTCGCGCCGGCAACAGCAGACATCATACGATCGGAGCCTATGACAATGAAACGGTCAACAGTGAATAACGGCACCGACTGCATGCCAAGTCCATCTTGTGCGTAGCAAGCCATGGCATCAACGACATTGCCAACAAACGCCTTATCTTGCGCGCGCCGTGGTTGAAACCCGGGGGCTTCGTCACTACACCAGATTACAACATCCGCTGCCGCTTCGATTTCGTCAGTTTTGTAGCGATCGATGATTTTTTTATATGCGGCAAAATACAGCACTTTATTGTTGTTCTGCCGCAGAGCGCCTCCAATGGAAAACAACACGGCATTCCCCAACCCACCGCCAACCAATGCTACGGTTTCGCCACTTGGAATTTCCGTTGCCGATCCTGTAGGCCCCATGAGTACCACTTGCTCCCCCGGCTCAAGCAGAAAACATAAGTCTGCCGACCCGCCCATCTCAAGAACAATCGTCGATACAAGACCGGCGTTTTTGTCTACCCAAGCGCCTGTCAATGCTAAGCCTTCCATCGCGAGTCGCGTATCATTTATAGTAACGCATTGCGATTCAAAGTTTTGTAAGCGATAAAATTGCCCGGGCTCGAACCGTCTTGCGGCAGCCGGCGCTTTTACAACAATCTCAACAATGTTTGGCGTTAATCTTGTTACTTTGTGTATGGTCGCGCGCAACTCAACGTTTAGATGATCAATAAACTCGGCGTCGGTTAGCGCAGACGCGGGCGCGATACCGCTCAAAACGTGACTTACAACCGGATAGCCTTGTTTCGCTGCGGCCATAGCCTTAACCACGTTACCAAAGTACGAGGGATGAACGTCGCCGAAAAAACTCAGAAATCTTCCATCCGCACGTTTAGATAGTAAGACCCGCGCTTGTTTTGGCTTACCAGTCGCAAACTCAGGCTGTACTGCATTGCCACTTTCATCGCAAGCTTGGAAGTAACGCCCGTCTAGCGCAAAATTACTGGGGTCTTCTCTAGCTAACACCGTATTGGGTTGCGTTCCCGCAGCAACGATCACCGTTCTTGCGGGGAACTCGATATTTCCCACTTCATACCAGCTTCCATCTTCGCCGCACATTTGACTGACCATCTGCAAAGCGCGTGTGTGCCCATATTTGTCGATCTCGACGCTCACCGGACTAAGCTTTTCAGCAAACGTTATACCCTGCTGTAACGCTTTTTCTACTTCTTCATGATTCAATGTGTAGGAGGGGCTATCGAGCAATCGTTTTCGATACGCAATCGTTACGCCTCCCCAGCTTTTAATGAGCGTAATTATATTTGGATCGCGCTTTTCTATCGCAGCACGTGCACGCTCGGCACGGATCGCGTTCCCATGCTCCAAATATTCAGTCGCGATTGTCTTTTCTTCTTCACTCCAGCGCTCGTTTACTGACGCTTTGCCGTTTTCCGCAACGAGAATTTCATAGCGCTTTAAGAATTTTTCAACTTGTACTGGATAGTAGGCCAACGCTTCTGTCGCGGTGTCGATTGCCGTCAACCCCCCGCCGATGACCACAACCGGTAAACGAATTTGCAGGTTCGCCAGCGAATTCTCTTTCGCGGCCCCGGTTAACTGTAATGCCATCAAGAAGTCGGATGCGGCACGCACGCCGCGCGCTAATCCGTTTGGCATATCTAATACAGTCGGCCGTCCTGCCCCAATTGCGAGTGCGATATGATCGAAGCCACGCGCAAACGCATCGTCGACCGTTATTGTTCCACCAAAACGAACGCCGCCAAACAACGCGAACTGGTCACGTCGCGCTAATAGCAGACGAATCAACTTAAGGTAATTCTTATCCCAACGTACCGTAATACCATATTCGGCCACGCCGCCAAATCCTGCCATAACACGCTCATCGAGCGCGTCAAAAAGAGTATTTACATTTAAAATCGGTTGAAATGGTTTACGCGCGCCGTTTGCGTCCACACCAGAATGGTGTGGCGGCAGTGGTTCTATCTTCAATCCGTCTATGGCCACAACCAAATGCCCGTCATTCATTAAGTGATGCGCGAGCGTAAACCCGGCAGGACCCATCCCGACGACTAACACACGACGCCCACTAGTGCGCTTGGGGTAGGGTCGTGCAAAATTTAATGGATTCCAACGCGTGAGCAAACTATATATTTCGAAGCCCCAGGGTAATTCCAACACATCTTTTAGTGTGCGCGTTTCTGCCTGTGGAATATTGACGGGCTCCTGCTTTTGGTAGATACAGGATTTCATGCAGTCGTTACATATTCGATGCCCAGTCGCAGCAACCATGGGATTGTCTATGGTAATCACAGCTAAGCCTGCTAACGCGTGCCCTAGTGTCTTAACTTCGTGGAACTCAGAAATTTTTTCTTCTAACGGACAGCCTGCAAGTGTCGCGCCGAGAAGATTTTTCTTAAATGAAGTCTCCCCATTTTTTTCTTTTTGTACCAAACCTTTCGAGCAGGAATCTCTGCCTTGATGGTGACAAAAAATACAGTAGTGCGCTTGATCCAAGGCGCCGACTAAATCGGTACCGATGTCTGTCAATTTAAATCCGACGCGATGTGTGAGATGCCGTTCAGATACGCGATAAGACAAATAGTCTTCGTTTTCTTCGATGACGAGATCGACTAATCTTTCAAAATCTAGCTTTGCAGGAACCTTGAAAAGGACACCAGAGCGATGGCGCTCGTTGCCATCTGCACTGTATACGGACCACGCCGCGTAACGCGTGGCAACCTCAAGAGCGGCGAAATATTTATTTTCATTCTGTTGCCACAGTGCAACATGCTGTGCAAACGCCAACTCCGAGAATCGAGCACCGAACAATGCTTCGAGTTGGAGTTCCAGTGACCAGCCATCTATTTTCGCTGCCGCGCCTGCATCGATTTCGTGCGCTGCTTTACGCTGCACAAACTGTCGTTTGCAATTATATAGAGGCGCTAACTCGTGATGCCGCGCCGATAGCGCGTTCACTTCAACACGAATACCAAACAGCTCGCCTAAAAAATCATCCAGATGGGGAGAAAGTGCAATAATCAGTGCCGATTCCTGCTGCGACGATTCACTATGGTTACACCGCACAGCACGAAGATCCGTAGCGAGGGTGACATCAATTTTCTCCAGATACTCGAGAAATACGTTGTCTAAACGCTCTAACCCTTGTTGAGAATATAAATCGCTGAACACGAAACCAAATCTGAGACTAAGCTCAGATTGGCTATTGATTTCAACATGCGTTGCCAAGTTATGCTTTCCCTATGCCGTAGAATTCGCGTGAAAAGCAGCTGTTCCGAAAATTATTCGGCAAGTGCAGCATCGTTATTTGATTCCACGATACGGCGCAATTCGTCTAGAGGTGTGACGTGTAAAAAATCACCGGCAGGAAGCCCTTGAGGATTGTGGTCTCGTATGGCACGCATGATCCCGCTCAAAATTGGAATCATGCTCGCTTCTGGAAGACGTTCGTAGAGAATTTTTCCTATGCGTGAGCCATCGCGCGCGCCACCAACCTGGATCACAAAATCGTTTTTGCCATAGCCCATAATGCCGATCTCTGCTGTTGATGGTCGCGAGCAGGCGTTTGGACAACCCGCCATACGCAAAATGACATCAATTTCGCTAAGACCTGCTTGCTCCAATGCGCTAACAAAATTTGGCAACAATCTTTCCGCATCGGTCATCGCTAGCCCACAAGTTGGTTTTGCAGGGCACGCAATGGAAAATTTTCGCATTTGTGATTGCGATGCCGGGTGTGGCACACCATATTCTTTGAATATTGCGTCGACCCAATCGCGGCGTTGCGCGGGAATATGTGTTAGTAATAAATCTTGATTGGGCGTAATACGAACGCCAACATTAAGCTCATCCACTATTCTGAGCACGGCGCTGCGCATTTGACATTGTGCTGTATCGCGTAAACGGCCGTGTTCCACAGGCAAACCGAAATAGAATTTGCCACCACTGCCTGCTTGCGCAAACCAACCGTGGTGGTAACGTATTTCTGGCAACGCCTGTGGTTCCGCCTCTAACAGACGTATGGCAAAGCGTTCACGCAACTGCTGTTTTACTAACT
>CANMPU010000104.1 GCA_947499755.1 Betaproteobacteria bacterium
CAGACGCAACGTGGATTATTCGAGGCCATGTTGCAGTCAGATAAGCCACTTTACCTAGATTTTCGTGATGCGTTTGCCACGGCGAGAAAACATGCAGGCTAGTCGGCAGCCTTTGCTGATTGCAGCATTGTCCGGTCGAATGCTAGCGGCATCGGCGCTACGTGGCGGCCGCAGCGCAATAGTGCTCGATCTCTTTAACGATGTGGATACGCGTCATTATGCGCTGCACTCGCGCGCGATAGTCGATGAAGCGGGTGGTCTTGGCGCGTCAGCGCTTCTGCAGGGCGCAAATGAGTTCTATAGTTCTTGTGACGGGATTGTGATTGGTTCAGGGTTCGAGGATAAAACTGAACTAATGCAGGAGTTGCTTACGGGCCGCATCGTATATGGCAATACAACCGAGACGGTAAAACGCATGAAGGACCCGACATATTTTTACAATATGCTGGATGCCTTGGATATTTCGCATCCGGAAATTAGCCTTCATCAACCAGAGCAATTATCGGATTGGTTGGTAAAGCAGGTCGGCGCGTCCGGCGGGGCGCATATTCAATGGGCGCATAGGGCTGCTTCCCCACAGGGAAAAATCTACTATCAACGTTTTGTACGCGGCAAAAGCATGTCGGTATTGTTTGTGGCGAATGGCGCGCAAGCGCAAATATTAGGGATCAATGAACAGTGGACGGTCGCGATGCGTCCCGAATTTCCATTTTGTTATGGTGGCGCGATCGGTAAGGCGACGCTGGAGCAACCCCTGTACCAAAGGGTTGAAAAAATCCTTGATCGAATACTACAGACTAGCGGGCTCGTCGGCTTGAATGGCATGGATTTTATTTTGCACGACGATGATATTTTGGTATTGGAAATTAATCCTAGACCGACGGCAACTGTTGATTTGTACGATGGTGATTGGTCCGAGGGTCTACTCGCAGTGCATCTGCGCGCGTGCCGCGGAGAATTGCCCGACACCATGCCGCAAGATGAAACAATTCGGGCTCATGCCATTGTCTATGCGTCGGCGCCAATGCGCGTTACAGAAAATTTTGTATTCCCTGATTGGTGCAGCGATATTCCGCAAGCCAACTCGACGATCTGTTTACATGCACCAATTTGTACGGTGCATGCTAGCGGGGTCGTGAGTGCGGCAGTTAAACTTGAATTGCAGCAACGACAGGCGTTAATCACTGATGCAACCAGAACGCAAATCATATGAACACCTCAAGCGTAATTGGTGCGGCATGGCCTAGCGTTAATGCTGCGGTTGCGCCACTGGTTGCTAACTTGCTACGTGACGCAAGTAAGCTACGTTTAGGCGTTACGCGACTGCCGGGTGGGTCGATCATCGTCGATGCCGGTATCAATCATGGTGGCGGACTGGAAGCAGGGCGCTTAATTGCAGAAATATGTTTAGGTGGGCTTGGACACGTTGGCCTTAGAGCGACGCCAGCGCGCTGGCCATTAGAAGTCAGTGTGCACACGCAGAGCCCGGTGCTGGCTTGCTTGGGTAGTCAATATGCGGGTTGGAGCTTGGCGCACGGCGAGGGCAAGCAAGCATTCCACGCTTTAGGTTCAGGACCAGGCAGAGCATTGTCGGTAAAAGAAACATTGTTTAAGGAGCTCGGATACCGCGATCATGCGGACGCAACTTGTTTGATATTGGAAGTAGACAAAATGCCGCCGCAAGAGATCGTAGATAAAGTATTGCGCGATTGCGCGATTGCTGCGGACAAACTTACTTTAATTCTTACGCCGACGCGTAGTTTGGCTGGTGTCGTACAAATCGTCGCGCGCGTGTTAGAAGTCGCGTTACATAAAGTACATGCCCTTGCGTTTCCTTTAGAACACGTTATCGATGGTGCTGGGTTTGCGCCGTTGCCGCCGCCAGGCGCCGATTTCCTTACCGCCATGGGGCGTACCAACGACGCAATCTTGTTTGGTGGGCAGGTACATTTATTTGTTGATTGCGAGGACGATCAAGCGAGTGCGCTCGCGCAACAACTACCTAGTAGTGTTTCGCGCGATTACGGACGGCCGTTCGCACAGATTTTTAAAGAAGTTAAGTACGATTTTTATCAAATTGATCCTATGTTATTTGCGCCCGCACAAGTCGTTGTGAGCAACCTAAAAAGTGGTAAAAGTTTCCGCGCTGGGGAGCTAAATAGCAAATTATTGAACGCCTCATTCGGTGATCCAGATGAATAAGCATATCGCCATAGCGACCGATGACCCAGGATGGCATGGTGCGGAATTGCGTCGTGCTCTCGGTGCGCGTGAATGCGAATCTACTTATGTTTCGTTGACCGACTGCCGCATCGACTTTAACCACGCTTGGCATGGCATTGTGATTCCAGGATTCAAGCAAAACTTACCAGACGGCGTATTTGTGCGCGGCGTACCCGGTGGCAGCTTGGAACAGGTTATCTTGCGCCTCGATATACTGCACGCCCTGCAAGAACTAGGCATACCCGTATACAACAATGTTAGGGCCATAGAACGCTCTGTCGACAAAGCGATGACCAGTTTTTTACTAAAACGCGCCGGTATTCCAACGCCGACTACTTGGGTGACCGAAAGCGTAAGCCAGGCACGAGCGATTCTAATGCGGGAAACTGCCGCTGGCAGGGAAATCGTCATAAAACCGATGTTTGGCTCGCAGGGCATGGGGCTACAGCGTCTGACCACGGGCATGGATATTCCAGAATCTGCGCTCTATAACAACGTGTATTACTTGCAGAGCTTTATCTCGCGTCGCGAGCGCGATTGGCACGACTGGCGTGTTCTTGTGGTAGGAGGTATCGCGACTGCAGCGATGATACGACGCGGTACCGATTGGATTAACAACGTGGCACAGGGGGGGCGCTGTGAGAAAGTGGACCTCGATGACACGCTAGCGCGATTGGCGGTTGATGCAACGCGTGCGGTGGGAATGGATTACGCTGGAGTCGATATCCTGAAGGATGACTCAGGGCAAGCGTTCGTTATCGAAGTCAATAGCATCCCGGCTTGGAAGGGGCTACAGGGCGTTACCGATTTTAATATCGCGCAGTCACTAATCGATGATTTTGTTTTACGACGCGCGGCGCCGAGCTTGGTGGCCTTATGATCACCGCGCATAACGGCTACGTTATTAGTCCGCGTATTGTCGCTCAGGCGGTTCGCTGGGCGTGTGTCACGGAAGTGCGGGCATTGAAGCCCGGAAATGTCAGCGTTTATTCCGATGGACACGGAATGATTGCGCGAGATTTTTTCCGCAGCGCAGAAGCGATCGTTCCGCATTTGGCCAAACAGGATTTAAATATAGGCGCGCGTATATTGTCCGCTGTACAGGCTACGCAAGATGTTGTGTCTTGCAACACAAATTTAGGGATTATCCTTCTATGTGCGCCGCTGGTATATGCGGCACAACGCGCTTTCGGCGGTATTTCCTTAAGACGCGCGTTGCAATTTTCTTTGGCGGGGCTTGATGTGACTGATGCGGATAATGCCTATCAGGCCATACGGTTGGCGTCACCCGGTGGGCTTGGAGATAGTGAACGCTTCGATGTAGACGAAAAACCTCGAGTGAGTTTATTAGACGCCATGATAGAGGCTAAAAAACGAGACCGTATCGCAAGTCAGTACGCCAATGGTTATCAAGATATATTTGAAATAGGCGTACCGCAAATCCGACAAGCGCTTGTCAGATGGCAAAGTGAAGAATGGGCAGCGGTGGCCTGCTACCTGGCCCTGCTTTCTCGATTTCCCGATACGCATATCGCGCGAAAATTTGGTTTGGAGACTGCGAAGAAAGTAAGCAAAGAAGCAATATATCTCGAGACTGCATTAGCGCGATCAACCCGTCCCGAAAATTTACTAGCGAGCTTGCTAGAATGGGACGGGCAATTGAAGGAAAGGCAACTAAACCCAGGGACGACAGCCGACCTTACGGTCGCGAGTTTGCTCGCGGTAAGGCTAGAAGATAATTTAGATCAACAAGTTACAGATGGCGAAGATTTTAATCTGGTCCTGCAGTAAAAGGGGAGTTTAAGTAGAGGCGAAGAGCAATTATAATGTTGCGGTGGGGAACATTGCGTTCTAACCATACGCAAGCTAATAATAGCGGTTGTTCAGTGAATTTTTACCCGCTGTAAAATTGTAGTTAACTCAAAATAAAAGGAGATTAGCATGGCAAAAATCGATCGTACGTTGGTAGGCGAATCGTTAGTTGGAGACGGCAACGAAGTCGCCCACATCGATGTAATTATGGGGCCTCGTGGTAGTGCTGCAGAATTAGCGTTTTGCAATTCTTTAACCAACAACAAAGACGGCTTTACTTCACTGCTCGCAGTGATTGCGCCTAACCTGTTGTGCAAGCCCAATACAATTCTGTTCAACAAAGTGACCATTAAAGGTGCTAAGCAGGCTGTCCAAATGTTTGGCCCCGCGCAACGTGCTGTTGCAATGGCGGTAGCAGATTGTGTAGAAGACGGAACCATTCCGGAAAAAGAAGCGGATGATGTCTTTATCGCTGTTGGCGTATTCATTCACTGGGATGCAACTGACGACAGAAAGATCCAAGACTACAATTACCAAGCGACTAAAGAAGCAATCAAACGTGCCGTCGCTGGTGAACCCAAGGCTAAAGATGTTGTTGCGAAGAAGGACAAAGTTAATCACCCATTCCAAGCTAAGTAAATCTAGGTTTATAGTATTCAAACGCCCCGGTTTTCCGGGGCGTTTTTTTAAATAATTTGGTTCGATCTTAAATTAGATAAAGCGTCGTAATTCCGCTTGAGTAATACGCCCTTCATGCAATGCGCTTGCCAAAAGTACCCCAGTAACACCGAGATTTTCTAGCGCCTCCAAATCTGCTGGTCTTCGCACTCCGCCCGCCGCATAGATATTCTTATTTGCACCCATTTTTTTGATCTGCGCG
>CANMPU010000105.1 GCA_947499755.1 Betaproteobacteria bacterium
TAATTGCAATGACAACTTGCTTGTCGTCTGACATCTCGATGTAGTCAGACGCCTAGGAATCTTGTTTATTGCAAGCAAATCCGTACTTTAAATTTATCTTCAACACTAAGGACATCACTATGACTATGAAATCGTTAACGATGGTTATGATCGCGGGCGCTGCGCTCGCAATATTTGCGTTACCCAGCATGGCGGACGAACCCAATGCGTCTACAGATAACAGCGCGGCAACGCATAAATCGCAAGAAAAATCTAAGCAGGGAAAGCATGAAAAGATGAAGGAAAAAATGGCAAAGAAATTTACCAAAATGGACACGGACCACGATGGTAAGATTAGTCTAGCAGAGGCAAACGCCAATGCGCCGCGACTTGCTGAACATTTTGCGGATATTGATAAGAATGGTGATGGGTTTGTCACCAAAGAGGAAATGAAGGCGCATCACATGGCAAAAAAGAAAGATTGCGACAAACATCAGCGCGGAGATCATGAGAAGGATTAATGTTGTCCTTGGTGATATAAGTAAGCAAAACGTAGATGCTATTGTAAACGCCGCGAATACCAGTTTACTAGGTGGCGGCGGCGTAGATGGTGCGATACATCGCGCGGCGGGACCAAAACTGCTGGAGGCTTGCCGGAAATTAGATGGGTGTTGTACCGGGCAGGCGAAAATTACGCCCGGGTTTGATTTACCCGCGCGCTGGGTCATCCACACGGTCGGACCGATATGGCGCGGTGGTGGGTTCGACTAAGATCGACTATTGGCGCGATGTTATCAAGCAAGCCTATTGCTGGCGCAAGCGCAAGGTATCCGCAGTATCGCATTGCCACAAATTAGTACCGGCGCATACGGATATCCATTAGAGAGGGCATGTAATATTGCATTCGCGGAAATCGCTCGCTTCTTAGCGTTCGATCAGGAGTTAATTGAGGTACGCTGTGTGGCATTCGCGGAAGATGGACGCCCGGCGTGCGACCAAGCGCTTAGCGCGGTCATCAAGGTAAACGCCACGTCCTAGGCGCGAGTTGTGCGCGATCATTAAGTTCGGGCCATAGCCTTCGTCCTATATAATGGCCGAGTACTGTTCTTATTTGTTCAACTCGCAGTGAATATTATTGCTTTCGATACCTCGACAGAAATCTGCTCCGTTGCGCTATGGATGGACGCACAAATCCTCTATTGGCAAGTGTACGCCGGTAAACGCCACTCTGAATTGTTACTCCCGATGTTGGATGATTTATTGCGCGAAGCCGATAAAAAAATAAATGATTTTTGTGGAATCGCATTTGGCGCGGGGCCAGGATCGTTCACCGGCTTGCGCATTGCTTGTGGGGTTGCGCAAGGATTAGCCTTGGGGGCAGGACTCCCCTTGGTTGGTGTGAGTACGTTGCTCGCATTAGCCGAAGCGAGTGGCGCAACGAAAGCCGTCTGTTGTTTGGATGCGCGCATGAATGAGATTTACCATGCCGCCTATGTTAAACAAGGTGAAAATTGGCTTACTGTCCACGAGCCTAGCCTATGTAAACCGCAAGATGTTCCCGCGTTACGTGGGGATGGATGGAGCGCATGCGGCAACGGTTTCGCGGCGCAACAGGAGATTTTGTTGGAGCGCTATGCGCAAAACATTGCCATGATAAGAGCTGAGCTTGCTCCTCACGCGAAAGAGATTGCCAATCTCGCTACGCGCGTTTTTCAGCGCGGCGAAGGTGTCGCGCCAGAACAAGCGCTACCTATTTATATCCGCGACAAAGTCGCTTTACGCATGGATGAACGATGAGCGCGCTGCTAAAGAATCTCCCTAAGATTCGTCCTATGTATGGCATCGATATTGATACAATCCTAGCGATCGAGAATACGCTATATCCCTATCCGTGGACCAAAGGGAATTTTACCGACTCACTCGCTGCGGGTTACGAGTGCCGCGTTGCCGAATGTGGCGGCGAGATTGCGGCCTACGGGGTACTCATGATGGGGGTTAAAGAAGCGCATTTACTCAATATCTCGGTCGCTACGCCATGGCAACGCATTGGCATCGCTAGCGAACTATTGCGTTGCTTCATTGTGCGAGCAAAAGAAAACGATGCGGACACAGTGCTCCTGGAAGTGCGGCCGTCGAATATCGCTGCACGTGCATTGTATAAACACGCCGGATTTTCCGATTTGACGGTGCGGCGCAATTATTATCCCGACCCCGCCGGAAAAGAAGATGCAATACTGATGAGTCTAGTAATATGAGTGTGCGACGTAAAGAAATATTGCGCGAGCTGGGTTTAACGCCGCTGTGGCAATTACGCCACCGCGTTAGCGCTGTCGCACAGACTGGCAAGCGTGATAGTACGCCGAATCATGTTGCCGCAGCGGCGCGCGTTGACGTCATGGATTGGTCAGAGCTTAAGACCTGTGTTGCGAGTTGCCAAGACTGCACGCTGCACGCTAAGCGTACGCAAACAGTATTCGGCGTGGGAGACGAAAAAGCAGATTGGTTGTTTATCGGTGAAGGGCCGGGCGCAGAAGAAGATGCACGCGGCGAGCCCTTTGTCGGACAGGCGGGTAAGCTTCTCGACAATATGCTGCGGGCGACCAACCTTAGACGTGGGGAAAATGTATATATTGCGAATATTGTGAAATGCCGACCCCCGAACAATCGTAACCCAGAACCGGTGGAAGCAAAGGCGTGCGCGCAATATCTTCACAGACAAATAACGCTCATTCAACCAAAATTAATTATCGCTCTGGGCAAGATCGCTGCGCAAAATATTCTTGGGAGCGATAGCACCATTGCTAGCTTACGCGGCCAATTACACTACTATCAAGGTATTCCATTGATCGTCACTTACCATCCGGCCTATCTTTTGCGTAATTTGCCAGACAAATCGAAGGCGTGGGCGGATTTATGTTTCGCGCGCGAGACGATGCAGGGCTTGCAATCCCGAGATGCGCCCCAAATTTAATCAAAGCGCCACAATCAGGCGTATTTCTAGAAGGAGTTTCTATGCGTAAAGTATTCGCGGTATTCGCCGCAATCCTCACCCTGGGATTAAACGGCTGTGGCTACAATACCTTGCAATCAACTGACGAACAGATCAAAGCAAGTTGGGCTGAGGTTTTGAATCAATATCAGAGACGTGCAGATTTGATTCCAAACTTAGTACAAACAGTGAAAGGCTTCGCTGCGCAGGAACAGGCAATCTTACTTGGCGTCACCAATGCGCGCGCAAAAGTGGGCACTATTCAAGCGACGCCTGAACTCATTAACGACGCGCAGGCATTTTCTAAATTTCAAGCAGCGCAAGGCGAATTGTCCTCGGCCCTATCACGATTGATGGTGGTGGTGGAAAATTACCCGCAACTTAAATCGGATGCAAACTTCCGTGACTTGCAAGCGCAGCTAGAAGGTACAGAAAATCGCATTACGGTCGCACGCAACCGCTACATTGACGCCGTACGTGAGTACAACGTCACGGTGCGAGCATTCCCCAGTAATCTAACCGCAAAAATGTTTGGCTTTAAAGAGAAACCACAATTTACCGTCGAAAATGAAAAGGAAATTTCCGCGCCACCCAAGGTAGATTTTAGTGCTCAGAGTAGTAAGTAAGACGCCTAGCCTATGATCAAGGTGCTGTTATTTTTATTTGTTACTAGCCTATCGGGTTTTGGCTTCGTCTACGCGGATGCTATCCCGGTTCCTTTACAGGAAACACGCGTTACTGATCTCACACAGACGCTTGAGGCATCACAACGGCAAGCACTTGAGAGTCGTTTGGCATTATTCCAGCAAACCAAAGGCGCACAAATTGCCATATTGATTGTTCCCACGACGCAACCGGAAACGATAGAGCAATACGCATTACGTGTCGCAGAGACATGGCAGTTGGGACGAAAAAAAATCGATGACGGGGCGCTACTTTTGGTTGCAATAAAAGATAGAAGTTTACGCATAGAAGTTGGTTACGGCTTAGAAGGCGCACTTACTGATGCGACGGCAAAGCGCATTATTGCCGAGACGATAACGCCCTATTTTCAGCGTGGCGATATTTATGGAGGTCTCGATGCTGGCGTTGGTCAAATGATGAAAGTGATTCAGGGCGAGCCTTTGCCGCCGCCACAAAAGTCTGCATCGCGATCATCATGGATGAATCCCCAGTATATTATCTTCGCCATCGTGCTCGTGGTAATGCTAGGCAACAGTTTACGCGCGGTTCTCGGACGCCCCTTAGGTGCAGCGCTAACCGGTGGGGTTATCGGCGGGATTGCGTGGTTTCTGGCAGTACCTATTTTTCTTGCGATAATCGCCGGCATAATCGCATTTTTGTCGGTGCTGTTTAATAGTGGTCGCGGCGGTACGGGTGGTTGGGGTACTGGCGGCTATGGCGGCGGCGGTTTAGGTGGTGGTTCAAGTAGCGGTGGTGGATTTAGTGGCGGCGGCGGGGGGTTCGGAGGCGGCGGTGCATCGGGAAAATGGTAATGAATTATAAACGCGCGCTCAAGCATTTGATCACCAATAAAATTACGGCGCGGCGTGCGTTTTCACAGTCCTCTATGCGTGTGATTGAGCAGGCGGTACGCTCCGCCGAGGCACAACATCAGGGGCAGATTTGCTTTGTCGTTGAAGCGGCACTGGATTTTCCCATGGCGGTAAAAAACTTTTCTGCGCGCGATCGTGCATTAGAATTATTTTCGAGCCTTAGAATTTGGGATACCGAATATAACAACGGCGTCTTAATTTATTTATTACTTGCAGATAAAGATGTAGAGATCATCGCCGATCGTGGCGTGCATAGCCATGTGACGACAGAGGGGTGGGAGCAGATTTGTCACGAAATGGAAGTATTTTTTCGCTTAGGAAAATATGAAGAGGGCGTCATCCTGGGAATTAACAAAATCGCCCATCATCTAGAATCGTTG
>CANMPU010000106.1 GCA_947499755.1 Betaproteobacteria bacterium
TAATCCTGAGCGTGTCGGTGTTTCCTATAGAGGAACAACATTGACGCAGTAACAAATAAGCCAAACGCGATCACAATCGAATAAATTGGTAGCTCGACTTTGATCATCAATGCGTAGATTCCCAACATCACCAATATACTGATGTTCTCATTAAAATTCTGCACGGCGATCGAGTGACCAGCCCCCATTAGCAAATGTCCACGGTGCTGCAATAGTGCATTCATCGGCACGACGAACAACCCACCCAGTGCACCTATCAATATTAAGATACCGATAGCGAGGTGCCAATCGGTTACCGGCGCCATCAACGTAACGGCAACACCCATCAAGATACCCAGTGGCAATACTTTGACTGCGCGTTCTAGTTTTACGAATTTCGCAGCCGCTACTGCGCCGAGCGCGGTACCAACGACAACGACGGCCGTTAGTTGGGTAGCTTTTTCTAGGTTAAAACTCAAAGCGACGCCCGCCCACGTGAGTATGATAAGTCGCAATACGTTGCCAGCCCCCCAAAATAAGCTTGTTACCGCGAGTGACACTTGGCCCAATGGGTCCTTCCATAGCTGCAAGAAGCACTGTCCGAAATCACGCAGAATGTACGACACTGTCTTTTTTGGAAGTTTATGGTCAATCGCGGTTTTGGGAATATAGAAATTAAAAAGTGCGGCAATTAAATAAAGTACCGTAACCAGGAGTATCGCAATTTCAGGTGGCGTGTCTAATAAATGACTAAGCCCGTGGGATTGCCACAAATCCAATAAGTGATTTTCGTGCGTTGGGCTAACCAAACTTCCGCCGAGCACCGCGCCAAAAATAATTGCGGCAACGGTTGAGCCCTCCATCCAACCATTTGCCATCACTAATTTTTCTGGTGGAAGAAACTCCGTCAATATTCCATACTTCGCCGGTGAATACATTGCAGCACCTATTCCAACGATTCCATAAGCAAAGAGGGGATGTAAGCCAAACAACATCGTGACGCAACCGAACAGCTTGGTCGCATTGCTGATCCACATGACCTGGCCCTTGGGGAGTGCATCGGCTAAGGGGCCGACGAATGGTGCTAGGGCGATATATGACAACACGAAGCATTGTTGCAGCACAGGAACTTGCCAGATTGGCGCGTGCAATTCAAGCAATAGCGCGATCGCAGAAAATAATAAAGCGTTGTCCGCCAAGGCGGAAAAGAACTGTGCAGTAAGAATAACACTGAGGCTGCGATTCACGATAGGCTGAGACTAGTTTGGTTAGGAAACGCACGCTTAGTTAGAAAGACGGGGATTTATATCACGAAACGGGTTTTATTCCGAATAAAAATACGTTGATTTATTTTAAAATACGTTTGCCTTAGAGGCGCGATAGCTTCCGCGCTGGCGATTAGTTTACGTTATAATGAGGACTGGACTGTTCATACACTTTTTGATTCTACGCGCATGGCTGATAGACGACTTCAAGTATTTTATACGGTAGCAAAGCAGCTCAGCTTCACTAAGGCTGCGGAATCGCTATTTATGACTCAACCTGCGGTTACTTTCCAGGTGAAGCAATTGGAAGAGCATTTCAATACGCGCTTGTTTGAACGTAGCCACGGAAAGATTACGCTAACGCCTGCCGGTGACCGCGTTCTTGAGTACGCCGAGCGTATTCTCAACTTATCCGCTGAACTTGAAACGCGCATGAGTGAAATGACCGACGTGGTGAGCGGGTTGCTCTTGCTCGGCGCTAGTACAACGATTGCAGAATTTATGTTGCCGCAAATATTAGGCGAATTTCGCGCAAAGTACCCGCTAGTTCAAACACGCATGACCGTTGCGAATTCTGAGACCATTGAGCATAAAGTGGCGGAACACGTTCTTGATGTTGGATTAATAGAGTCGCCTTCGCATATGCCCAGTTTGTTTACCGAAGTCTGCTGTGAAGATGAAATGGTCATGATTTGTTCGCCAAAATTTACCTTAGCCAGCAAGAAAAGTATTACCGCGAAAGATATCGTAAATCAATCCTATGTTTGTCGCGAACAGGGATCTGGCACGAGAGAATTTGCCGACGAATATTTCCATCGTTCACATATACCACCTGACGACTTAAATATTGTCATGGAGCTAGGCAGCCCTGAGGCGATCAAAGGCGTGATAGAAACTGGCTTGGGTTACTCGATTGTGTCACGCGCGACCATCGTCAAAGAGCTCAAACTCGGCACTTTGATTGCAATTCCGTTACAACCGAAGCTCATTCGAGTGATGTCGTTGGTTTACCCCAAGGAAAAATTCCGTTCGCGTTTGTTAACGACGTTTGTGGATTTTGCAAAAGTTAAAATGAAGGACTATACCAACGCAACTTAATGGCTATAAATATTTTTTATCCAAACGCATATTAATTTAGCGCAGGACTTATGCCCCGCCCGATTGTAGCGCGTATCAATCTCGCAGCACTCAAGCACAACCTAAGCGTTGTGCAGCGTTACGCCCCCCACTCAAAAAGAATTGTGGTCATAAAATCGAATGGCTATGGGCATGGATTAGTTCGAGTGGCAAAAGCGCTGTCGACAGCAGAGGGGTTTGCGGTCCTTAGTGTCGATGAGGCGCGCGCACTGCGTGAGGCCGGAATAAAAAATCCCATAATGTTACTTGAGGGATTCTTCTCCGAAGATGAGGTTGCCGATGCAGTGCAATATCGGCTATCCGTCGTAGTCCACAGACTAGAGCAAGTGGATATGATTCTTTCCGCAAAACCTAAAACTAAATTAGATATTCTGCTAAAACTAAATACCGGTATGAATCGTTTAGGTCTAACAGGAGAAAATCTACGCCGTGCATTGGCGAAAGTAGCGAATAGTAAATTTATCGAGACGATTACCTTAATGACGCATTTCGCTACAGCGGACGACGCGCAAGGTGTTGCGGACCAGTTACGAACCTTTAATAGGCTGGTCGAGGGTCTGGCGTATGCGCGCTGCTTAGCGAATTCTGCTGCGATCATCCGCTATCCAGAGGCGCATGGCGATTGGGTGCGCCCTGGCATTATGATTTATGGTTGTACGCCTTTTGCCGAGGGGAGTGCACAAGAATTTGGTCTTAAGCCTGCCATGACGTTGCAAAGTGAAATTATCGCAGTGCAGCAATTAAAAAAGGGCGATCGTGTCGGCTATGGCGGCGTGTTTAGTGCGGAACAGGACATGCGTATCGGTGTTGTAGCTTGCGGCTATGCAGATGGTTACTTACGGCAGGCATTAACAGGTACGCCTATTATTGTTCACGGTAAACGCACACGCACAGTAGGGCGCGTATCCATGGACATGATGTACGCCGATTTATCTGCTATTCCAGAGGCCAATATTGGCAGTCCAGTGGTATTGTGGGGTGACCAGTTACCTATCGAAGAAGTTGCAAAAGCCGTAGGCACGGTCAACTATGAATTGCTTTGCGCGCTTGCAACACGTGTGCCAATGAGTGAAGTCGATGGCTAAAGTAAAATCGATTTATAGCTGCACCGAGTGTGGTGGCCAATCGCTAAAATGGCAGGGCCAATGCCCACACTGTATGACATGGAATACTTTAGTGGAATCGGTTGCGGATAAGCCCACGCGTTATCAGGCTGTGACAGAAGCAAGTCGATTGCAATTGTTGTCGGATATCGAAACGAGTGAGGAGCCACGTCGTGCCACTGGAATCTCAGAGCTTGATCGTGTATTAGGCGGCGGATTGGTGCGCGGCGCCGTAGTTTTATTAGGGGGCGATCCCGGCATTGGAAAGTCGACTGTTCTGTTGCAAGCCTTAGCGACCATGGGTGCCCATTGTCGCGCGCTCTATATCACTGGTGAAGAATCAGCACAGCAAACGGCGTTACGTGCGCGCCGTTTAGGTGTCGATACCAAGCCCGTACAATTGCTCGCCGAAATTCAGCTCGAGAAGATTATTCAAACACTAAGCGCGCAGAAACCAGACATCGCGGTCATTGACTCTATTCAGACCTTGTATTCCGAAGCATTACAGTCCGCGCCGGGTAGCGTCGCCCAGGTGCGCGAATGCGCCGCGCAGCTGACGCGCGTGGCAAAAAGTATCGGCACTGCGATTATTCTAGTCGGGCACGTTACCAAAGAAGGTACCTTGGCCGGGCCGCGCGTTTTAGAGCATATCGTCGATACCGTCCTTTATTTCGAAGGTGATCCTAATTCCAGTTTTCGCTTAATCCGTGCCACGAAAAATCGCTTCGGCGCGGTGAACGAGCTAGGCGTTTTCGCGATGACTGACAAGGGACTTAAAGGGGTCACGAATCCGTCTGCTTTGTTTTTAACGCAGCATGGTGAAAACGTAGCCGGTTCGTGTGTGCTTGTAACGCAGGAAGGCACCAGGCCATTGTTGGTAGAGATACAAGCATTAGTGGATGAGGCACATTCTGCCAATCCACGACGACTGACGGTAGGCCTAGAACAAAATAGGCTGGCGATGTTACTAGCGGTTATGCATAGGCATGCGGGAATTGCGTGTTTCGATCAAGATGTGTTTGTGAATGCCGTAGGCGGAGTAAGAATATCGGAGCCCGCAGCAGATCTCGCCGTGATGCTCGCGATCGTGTCGTCATTCAAGAACAAACCGTTACCGGAAAAATTAGTCGTGTTCGGCGAAGTTGGATTAACCGGTGAAATTCGCGCGGTGCAGCGCGGGCAAGAACGCATAAAAGAAGCAGCAAAGTTGGGGTTTACCCACGCGCTGATTCCTAAAGCAAATAAGCCAAAACAAACGATTGAAGGCATGACGGTGACGGTGGTTGCACGGGTAGGTGACGCGGTTGCAAAAATATTATGAGTCAGCACAGTAAACATCTGAGCATGTAGTGAGATGAAAAATAACGCCTTGATTTGTCGTTTTGCTTGCGC
>CANMPU010000107.1 GCA_947499755.1 Betaproteobacteria bacterium
CCTTCATCAAAGTCTGAGCAATTTGCGTCGTCAATCGCTCCTGTACCTGTAAGCGTCGCGCAAACACGTCAACTAGGCGGGCTATTTTACTCAAACCAATAATTTTTCCACCGGGCACATAACCAATGTGGGCTTTGCCAAAAAAAGGCAACATATGATGCTCACATAAAGAGTAAAACTCGATGTCCTTCACAACCACCATCTCTTCACACGGGTCCGAGAACAGCGCTTCGTTCACGACCTCTTCAGCGGACATCGCATAACCACTAGTCAAAAAATCCATTGCGCGTGCGACACGTTGCGGCGTACGCAACAGACCTTCGCGCGCCGGATCTTCGCCAACACACAGTAACATTTGTTTCACCAGCGCTTCGAAGTCCTTGTCGTATACCTCGCCAGCAACCTCATCTATACTATGTGAGTAGTGTCCCTGGGCAATTACTTTCATAACGAGTGCGTCCATAGCTATCCTTATCGATGTCTTAGTAACTTACTAATATTATAGAACTTTAAACTAGATCATCAAACTATCCCTTGCTCTTGACGCTTACATTAGCGTGATGCCTTATACTATGCGTTCATAAATTGCGCTGCCACGATTAAAAATCGATACCGTACGTATAGGAAAACACACATGAAATACCTTGGCAAACTTATTCTAAAAGGCCTGACGACGCTTTTACCAATTAGCATCACCATCTACGTGATCTATTGGCTGGTTACGTCTACTGAAGCATTTTTAGGGCAGATGATAAAGCTGGTGCTGCCAGAGGAGCAGTATTGGCCTGGTATGGGGGTTATCGCTGGCCTAATCATATTATTGATTGTAGGCGCGCTCATTAACGCGCTTGCGATTCAAGCCTTCATGAAAATTGGCGGAAGAATACTCGGAAGAATTCCTTTAGTAAAAACGATCTACGGCAGCGTGCGCGATTTAATGCAGTTCTTTTCTTCGGCAAAGGAGCGCAAAGAACTAAACCAAGTCGTGGTTGTTTCACTGAGCGCCGACATTCAACTGATCGGTTTTGTCACTCGCGAGGGAGGCCCACCAATGTTGCCTACAACCAGGAACGATATTGTTGGCGTCTACTTCCCTATGAGTTATCAAATTGGCGGGTACACGCTTTTTCTTCCAAAATCAAAAATACAACCTATCGATATGCCGCTAGAACAAGCGCTACGATTCGTTCTTATGGCAGGAATGTCAATTCAGACACCACCACGGGCAGATGCCGATAAGTAAGCGGCTATACGTCAGAACGCTTTTCTCCGTTGCCGCATATTTCAGAGTCTAAACGTGGGTATATTTCTTCAATGGCATTTTTTTCCGCTGGAAATAGGTTATTTTTGCCGATGACACTTAGGTATCCGCCATGATCAAGAAACTCAACCGCCCGCTCCTTTAGTCGGCGAAAATACAATCCACCGCCCATGCTTTGACGCCGCATCGCCTCGTGCTTTAACATTTCACCACCCGCGAGATCGATCATGTTAATCCCACTTTCTTGGATGGGTACATGTTTTTTCTTGGAGTTATTTTCATCGGTGCCCTGCATGGATAGTCTCGTAAAACGATGTGCCACGTGGAATATCTAACGCAAAAAAGTTTTTAATCTGACTGGAAGCAATAAGCAGCGCTGCTCCGGTGGTAAACCCAATAACGACTGTGTGAGAAATGAAATTTACCAAAAGTCCTGCGCGCGCCAATCCCAATGCAAGTTGAAACGCGCCGGTAAGGAAACACAGCGTAAGCGCCAAACCAATATACTCTGAACTCCCTGGTGCAGCGATAGGGCTAATCGTGTGAAAAACTACCAACGAAATTGCTGTTGTCGGCCCCGACACTAAATGCCATGAAGACCCAAACATCGCTGCCAGAATTGCAGGTACGATGGCCGCATAAAGCCCATATTCGGGTGGCAATCCCGCGATCATCGCGAATGCGACGCCTTGAGGGAGTAATATTATCCCACCGGTCAGTCCCGCGATTAAATCCGCGCGAAAAGTATTGCGATCGACGCGCGGCCACCAGCTCAAGAACGGAAATACCTGATATAGCCGCAACTCTACGGCGGTCTTCAATATAGCGTTAATACGCTCCGGTTTTTAAAACCAATAATTGAGTGTGGGATTTTCATCCCACATTATGTGGCAAGCATTTTTTCAAGCGCTTTCCATGCGAGAGTTGCACAGCTTATTCGCGACGGAAATTCTCGAACCGTCGCTAATACGGCGAGCGCGTCATTTTCCATTTTCACTTCGCCTTCGCTTTTGTACCGCTCGACCATGTCAATAAATTGCTTTGCGAGAGCTTGCGCTTCCACCCTCCTTCGCCCTAACACTTTTTCGGTCATGATAGAGGTTGACGCCATCGAGATGCCACAGCAGGAACACTGAAACCCAATATCGCTAATTATTTCCTTATCCAATACCATATAAAGATTGATGACGTCGCCACACAATGGATTAAACTCTTCAGCTTTCACACTTGCATTTTCAATTTTGTGGTAATTGCGCGCATTCTTGATGTGATCCAGGATCACATCGTCATACAAAGTCTTTACGTCAGCCATGGTTAATTCGCGTCACGCAAATTGGAATCTACTTGCGCTCGTTTTTGCATTCATTACTTGGATTAGCCGACGGCAATTTCTGCGCTTCGCGTAGCTGCTGAAAATAACCGGCCAAATCCCCCATTTCTTCGAGCGCACGCAGACGTTCGCGTACCGTGAGCTGCCTCCAGCGTCACAATTGTTCACGGCGCCACCCCTCCCATGTTGTGAGGCTCCAGTCTATATTCTCAAGATTTTGATTCATCGTCTGCTTTGTCTTGCAGTATCCATATTAAATGTTGAATATCGTCGAGATCGCGAGATCGATGTCTTGCGTAAATCGCACATAGCCATGGGCGTTAACCGCCACGCCGCCTGCCACGAGATAACGAACACCGGCTGTTAAGTTCATGGATAATGCTTTCGAAGGACGCGAGTTTCATGGTTGGTAACGTACAGTAACTAAACGATTGGCGGAGAGGGTGGGATTCGAACCCACGTGCCAGGTTACCCTGACCATCTGATTTCGAGTCAGCGCCGTTATGGCCACTTCGGTACCTCTCCTTCGGCCACTGATGACTGGCAGCTTTCATTTTACCAGGGCTCCAGCACAATCCCAAATAACACTGATTTAACGATCAAATAATTTGCATTAACGTTTTTCTGTTTTTCTTCAAGTTGAATCATGGCACAATGTTTCGATGCGCTTACTATCTGCTGCGAAACAGTCGTCTGCAATAGCACTCCTTGCGCTCGCACTCAACGCTTGCTCTCCGCCGCCGCAGCCAATTACCAACGCTCTCGAAAGCGGTGAATTAGTCGTCATCACCTACAACAGTGCTACGACGTTCTACCAAGATGCCGATGGAAAGTACGCAGGTTTAGAGTACGATTTAGTAAGGCTGTTCGCCAATGAACTCGGCGTTAAAGTGAAATTCATAGTCGCACAAAAATTTAATCAGATTCTTCCCGCATTACAGAAACATCAAGTGCATTTTGCGGCCGCTGGTTTGAATGTAACCGCGAATTGGTTAAAACACGTACAGTTTGGTGTGCCCTATCAAACCGTAAAACAGCAAGTCGCTTACCAGAGTGATAAACGCCGACCAACGAGCATGAGCGATCTCGTCGGAAAAAGAATTGAAGTGGTCGCAGGTTCTGACGCTATAGCGCTACTAAAACACGTAAAGAAAAATACTCCGGGGTTGGTATGGACGGAAGTGGCTACGCATGGCAGCTTTGATCTTTTGGAGCGCCTCGCCGATGATAAGGTAGATTTTGTCGTTGCCGACTCGCACGTCGTCGATATCACGAACAATTTTTTCCCCAACGTTGCCGCCGCATTTGATATTGGAAATCCCCATCAAATTGCCTGGGCATTCCCGGAAAATGGCGACCCTACTTTGTCGCTCCGTGCAAAAGAATTTTTCGCAAAAATAATTAGAGATGGAACACTCAAACGTATCTTGGATCGATACTATGGCCATATTCGACGACTAGACCAAACAGACGTAACCAATTTTCTTGAAAAATCTCAATTAGTATTACCACGTTATAAACGATTTTTCTACGAGGCGCAGGATATCTCGGACATCGACTGGCGGCTGTTAGCGGCTATAAGTTTCCATGAGTCCCATTGGGACCCATTAGCAACGTCTTATACCGGCGTGCGCGGCATTATGATGTTAACGTCAGACACTGCCGACAGGATGAACGTGACCGACCGCTTAGATCCTAAGCAAAGCATTATTGCCGGGGCTAAATATCTTGCGTTGCTAAAGGAAACGATACCCGCGCGCATTCCCGAGCCCGATAGAACCTGGCTTGCAGTCGCGGCCTACAACGTCGGATATGGTCATTTGGAAGATGCCAGAGTTCTCGCGCAACGTCAGCGCCTAAATCCCGATTCGTGGACGGATATTAAAAAAACACTTCCCCTGCTGAGCAAATCGAGTCAGCTCACTGCGTTGAAACATGGATTCGCGCGCGGTGGAGAGCCAGTAATCATGACTGAGGATATCCGTACCTATTTTGATATCCTCGCAAAATTTGAAAAACCTTATCGACCAGCTTTGGTTTCGCCTGGACCGGATATTACGGTAACTCGGAAATTACCTTAATTCGCGATCCTGGCTACTCCATTCATATAGCCACGTAGCGCTTCTGGAACAGCGATAGATCCGTCTGCGTTTTGATAGTTTTCCATTATCGCGACCAGCGTGCGTCCGACGGCAAGACCGGATCCATTTAAG
>CANMPU010000108.1 GCA_947499755.1 Betaproteobacteria bacterium
GTTGCAGGCAGAAATTCAAAATATAGTCAGCCGCCCGGTAACTGAGATCGCTTTTAAGATCCCACGTCGATCAAGTTACTGTGGTCGCTGGATGTGCCACTCGGGGTGGTGGCCAGATCATGTCGTTCGGCTGTTTCGCCGTGGGCATGGCAAGTTCTCTGACGATCTCGTTCACGAAAGGCTTATCACGGATGGCGCAATCGGCCAATTAAATAATCCAATATTGCACGAAGCCATATCCGATATCGAAGACGCTCTGGAAAAAATGAATCGTTATTCTACCGACGGCGCGAAATCGATGTGGAATAAAAACAGACGTGCCTCATTCCCTAGTGCCTTATGGCATGGGTTCTGGACTTTTGTGCGTACCTATTTTATACGCGCTGGGTTTCTGGATGGCAAAGAGGGATTCATGTTGGCGGTTTCTAACGCCGAGGGCGCCTACTATCGTTATATAAAACTGATGCTGCTTGCCGACGGCAACAGGCCGCGCTAATGTTTATCGCAGTCATCATCACAACCTATAATCGTCCTGACGCGCTGGCCGCGGTACTAGAGGCTTATCTCGAACAGACGGATAGTCATTTTGAAGTAATCGTTGCGGACGACGGCTCAACAGCAGCCACGCGCGAGGTCGTGCTAACGTATGCCGCGCGATCTCCTTTTTCAATTTCTCACGTATGGCAGGAAGACGTAGGATTCAGAGCGGCTGCGATTCGCAATCGCGCGCTAGCGGTCACAAACGCGGAGTATGTGATTTTTACCGATGGTGATTGCGTCCCGTTACCCGATTTTGTCGCGCGACATCGCAAGCTTGCGAAGCCTAACTATTTCTTGGCAGGAAACCGTGTTCTTCTAGATAAGACTTTCACGACTACCGTTTTATCGCAACGCTTAACGATCCATAAATGGGGGCAATTTCGCTGGTTAGCCGCCTGGGTAAAACGCAACATAAACCGCTTCAGCCCTCTGTTGCGCCTTCCCGACGGAAGGTTTCGCAGCTTGTGGTCTGAGCGTTGGGAAGGCGCAAAGACTTGTAATCTTTCAGCATGGCGCGCGGACCTATTAAAAGTAAACGGCCTGGATGAAAGTTATTCTGGTTGGGGATTAGAGGACTCGGATCTAGTGATACGCCTGATTCGTTCCGGGGTAAAACGAAGGAGCGCACAGTTTGCCGCGCCGCTACTCCATCTGTGGCATGCGGAAAACGATAGAAGCAAACTAATAGAAAATCAAAAACGCTTGGAAGAAATCCTCCGTTCTGAGCGCATCGCCGCAGTGCAAGGCTTAGCGCAATACCTTTAGTTGGCCACACACGCACCAAGATGACCCCGCCGCAACGGCTTCTTGTTATCGCAACGCGCCGGTTAGGCGACGTATTTTTAACCACGCCGCTGATACATTCGATCAAACGACACTGGCCGTCTGTTTCGATACACGTTTTGGTCTTTGCGTCAACTGCAGAAATCCTTCGTAGGAATCGCGATATTGATAAAATAATTGAGATCGCGGAGCGGCCTTCGCTAAAAGAGCAGCTCGCTCTTTTGTTCCGCATCGCACGGCGTTATGACATTGCGTTATCTACACTACCGGGAGATCGGCCCACAATTTACGCGTGGGTGGCGGGGAAATGGCGCGCTGGCTTATTGGATGCGTCGACAAAAAGCAAATGGAAAAGGCGCTTGCTATCGCGCTGGGTTGAGTTTGACAACCTTGACACGCATACGGTGTTAATGGGTTTGCGGCTTCTAGATCTGCTCACTGTTCCTCGCAGTTATACCCCAGTAATTGCATGGAATACGAACGACGCCGATTTCGTCCACCGACTCCTGAGTGTGCCCATTTCCGAAAAACCCTATGCGGTCATACACGCTTATCCTAAGTACAACTATAAGATGTGGCGCCCGGAAGCGTGGGAAGCGCTAGCACAATGGTTGATGCTGCAGGGACTGCGCGTCGTTTTGACGGGGAGCAATGACGCAACTGAGATAGACTATTTGATGCGCGTTGCCTGTCGCATGCCTAGCGGCACTATCAATGCGGGCGGGAAACTGACGCTGTCGCAATCGGCCTATTTGATCAAACGCGCACGCATCTATATAGGGCCTGATACGGCGCTTACCCACATCGCGGCCGCAATCGGAACCCCAACCATTGCGCTATTTGGCCCGTCAAATCCAGTCAAATGGGGTCCCTGGCCAAATGGGTTTAACGAGAATCGTAATCCGTGGACCCGCCTCGGGAGTCAAGTAGTGGGGAACGTAAGTCTGATACAAGGGCGCGGTGCATGTGTCCCCTGTCTGCAGGAAGGCTGCGATAGAACGACCGACAGTTTTAGCGATTGCCTACAACTGTTACCGGCACAAACCGTGATTACGCTTGCGGGAGAAATGCTGACAGACGCCACTACGCGATCTACTCAGTAGCAACAACTTTACCGCGATCAGAGCCACCAAGATTGAATTGCAAATGAAATAGCTTGGCGTACCGCCCATTCTGCGCCAGTAGCTCACCATGGCTACCGGACTCCACCACTCTCCCTTGATCGAGAACAATAATACGGTCGGCTTTCTCGACCGTGGACATCCTATGTGCGATGACAATATTCGTTCGGCCAATAAGCAAGGTTTCCAGCGCAGCCTGAATGTGTCGCTCCGACTCGGAATCAAGAGCCGAGGTTGCCTCATCCAATATTAGCAATGGCGCGTTTTTTAGTAACGCTCTTGCAATCGCCAGTCGTTGGCGCTGCCCGCCCGATAACCTAACGCCGTTTTCACCGACTAGCGTTTGTAGTCCCTGCGGCATTTCGCGAATAAACTCCAACGCATGCGCGGCGAGCGCTGCGTCAATCACTTCGCTTTCCGATACCGCGCCCAAGGCACCGTACGCGATATTTGCCGCAACCGTATCATTAAATAACGCGACGTCTTGACTGACGAGGGCTATATTCTTTCGCAAGCTTTCCAGCGTCAATGATTCTAATTCTTGTCCATCAAGGTATATTTTTCCGCTCGTCGGGTGATAAAAGCGCGGGAGCAAATTTACCAAAGTCGTCTTACCGCTCCCGGACACGCCAACCAGCGCGATCATCTCTCCCGGACGAATAATGAGGTCGATATCCGTTAACGCTGGCCGTGACGAGTACGGGTAAGAAAAGTTTATCTTTTCAAAACGTACCTCTCCTTTAGCGCGCGCGAGTTGAAACGTGCCATGATCCCGTTCCGCTTCCTGGTCCAAAAGCTCAAATACACTTTCGGCGGCCGCCAAACCGCGCTGTAGATGTTCATTCACTCCAGTGAGTCGTTTCAGCGGCGCGGTTAGCATTAACATCGCGACAATAAAAGAAACAAATGAGCCCACGCTGGTATGGTCGGAATGACGTGCGGCCAAATAAACGATAACCGCAAGTGCAACCGACGCTACCATTTGCACGATGGGCACATTCGCCGCGGCAGCCGATGCTTGTTTCATGGTGAATTGACGCACGCGATTTGCCTGCGTTACAAAGCGCGTCGTTTCATAATCTTGCCCACCGAAAACCTTCACAACCTTATGACAATCGACAGCTTCATCTAAAACCTGCGTGATATCTCCCATCGCGCGCTGCGTTTCGCGGCTCATCTTGCGTAGCCGCACACTAAATACACGAACGATGACTATGATAATCGGCGTCATAATGAGAGCAATTAAGGTAAGCTTCCAATTCAAATAAAACAAATATCCCAGCAGCCCAATGATAGAAAGGCTATCTTTTATAACGATAGTGACTACGCTGGTCGCCGCAGTGGTTACTTGCGCGACATCAAAGGTAATTTTAGATATAAGATTCCCGCTAGGGTGGTCGTCGTAATATTGCGTGGGTAGCACCATTAACTTGCGAAACATCGCGGCGCGCAAATCGGTAACTACTTTGTTGCCCACCCAGCTGCTAGCTACCGATCCAATATAACTCGCGATACCACGAACTAAGAATAAAAAAATAATTAGCACTGGAATTAGTTTGACCCATAGCTGATCGCGCTCGACGAACGTCTGGTCTAGCATGGGTTTCATCAGAGCTGGTAATGCCGGTTCGGTTGCTGCGACCAAAACAAGGCCGAGAATTGAAACCAGGAAAGCAAACCAATATGGTGTAACGTAGCGCAGTAAGCGAAAATAGAGTTGGCTGCTGGTCATCAGTAATGATTGTGGAGTTTCGCCACGCGCTAATTAGTGCGTACGGGCCGGATTAACCGCCCTATAAACATTACTTGAATGCGTACTCCAAAGCAACCGAGATATTCCTTTCCGGTAGTGGGAAGGCGGAATATCGATCTGCGATAAATTGACTTTTTATCGCATAGTTAAAATATTCGCGATCGAATAAATTATTAATTGAGGCTTGCATCGTCCATGCGTGTATTTGGTGGCTTAGCTTTAAATTGCTAACGCAATATGCTGGAATTGTAACCCCGAGATTGTTGGCTTCATCGTTATCCATAAATTGCTCTCCCACATAATTCACGGTTGCGTTTAGCCGCGTGGAGTCATTCATTTTCCACGACAGAGAAAAGTCCAGTTTGTTTCTTGGGACCAGTGGCACTGTCTTGCCAGCAAGAATAATATTTAGCGCGGTTCCGCCACTGCCCGGAAGAACGCCCTCGAGAAATCTGGGGCGTAGATAAGTATATGCGCCAGATAACTCTAACGAGGTTGCCGCCGCCCACTTTGCTTCTAGCTCGAAGCCATCCCGTCGCGAAGGCGGTAAATTTGTATTGCCAAC
>CANMPU010000109.1 GCA_947499755.1 Betaproteobacteria bacterium
CCCCCCTCAATTCCACACCAAAAATGCGACAGGCGCTCAATTGTTTCATAGCATTCTGCGCTTGTCCCCTTGACTAAAACCCTTAAGAGGCTGAGACAAACCTCGTCCAAGAGCGATGACCTTAAAGAGCTCTCCCATTTCAGCGGGACTCAGTAATAGTTGGGCTTGTTTCGCGATGTCAGTATAGCCGGTACTAGCGGATAAACGTTCTAAAATCTTTGTAATTCCGCAATTGATTAGAAACTGCGCCTGCGTCGTATACCCCAACAATTTTAATCCTTGACGCTCTGCAGCTTCAAAAGTCGTACTAAAATCGACATGACAGGTGATGTCTTGCAGCCCCGGCAAGAAAAATGGATCTTCGTGTGCATAGTGTCGATAATGACACATCATCGTTCCGCGATTACGTTGTGGATGATAGAACTCGTTGCGACCAAATCCATAGTCTACGATTAACATTGCCCCGCGAACTATGCGCCTTGCGATTCCCGCAACAAAATATCGCGCAGCTAAATTGATTTCGCTAATGTAATCGGTGGACATTGCATATTTGCCAGCGATGTTGAACAGATTTCCGGGTTCAAGCGCCCGTTCTTTCCAGAGAAATTTACCCAACTCAACCGTCACACCACGCTCAAGCACTGATGTTTGATGCCAATGAATAATATGAGCTGGCATCGCATCCAATACTTCATTAGCCAATACCACGCCCTCGATTTTTTTCGGTAGGCAATTGACCCACTCGATGCGGCGTGCGAGCGACTCGGGCAATTTTTCAACGCGGCGCTTTTGTCGCACGATCAGGTCTGGGCTCGTCTCGAAAATAAGATAGCGCTCTGGTAGACCGGCCAACTGCGCCAGCTCTATTAGTAGGTCACACGCCATTGCGCCCGATCCAGCACCGATTTCGAGTATTGCGCCAGAAGTCTGCGCTAAGATTTCGCTAACCTGTTGCGCAAGGCAACGCGCAAAAAGAGAAGAAATCTCCGGCGCGGTAATGAAGTCGCCAGCAGCACCAAACTTTTCCACGGCGGGATTGTAGTAGTAACCAAGTTCCGGCGCGTACAAGGCGAGTTCCATATACCTTGCGAAGCTAATCCATCCACCGTTTTCCGTAATGTCATCGGCAATAAGCTGATTCAATTTGCGAACGGTATCAAGTTCGTCACTACGGGGTTGCGGGAGGCCCGTCATAGCATTAGTCGTAATTCATCATCAATTTTTACCCTAATCCCCTTGCACCGCTAAATTTCGGTAAAATCGGTATTCAACACCATCGAAAGGCGGCAATGCAAGGTAAAGTTGTGTTAATCACTGGTGGCGCTAAGCGGGTTGGCGCGGCGATCGCGCGCTGCCTGCATGCACACGGCGCGCGTATTATGGTTCATTACCGTACTTCGACAAACGAAGCGCGCGCGCTACAAGCAGAACTTAATGCGCACAGAGAAGACTCGGTTGCGCTGATCCAAGGAGATTTGCTCAATCTAGCAACGCTCCCTTCTATTATTCGCGAGACCATAAAACGATTTGGGCGCTTAGACGTTTTAGTCAACAACGCGTCAAGCTTCTTTCCCACTGTGATTGGTGAAATAGAAGAAAAAACCTGGGATGACTTGATAGGCACCAACCTAAAAGCGCCGATGTTTCTGTCCCAGGCTGCCGCCGTTGAACTGCGGGCAAACCAGGGGTGTATTATCAACATCGTTGACATCCACGCGGATAGGCCCATGAAAAATTACGTTGTATATAGCATCGCGAAAGGTGGGCTAGTCGCGCTCACCAAGTCGTTGGCGCGTGAACTCGCGCCCGAAGTGCGCGTGAATGGCGTGGCACCGGGAGCCATTGTTTGGCCGGAAGAAGAGGCCTGGTCGGACGAGGTCTCACGTCAACGCATTATCAGTCAAACCCTGTTAAAACGCGTAGGCGAACCGGATGATATCGCCAAAGCGGTACGCTACCTCATTTACGATGCACCTTATGTTACGGGACAGATTCTTGCAGTTGACGGCGGACGGACAGTAAATTTGTAATGCTTGGTATAAATCTTATCCTGGAGCACAGACAATGAGGAATGAATTTGTCGCGCCACCACGTAACCTACTGCGCCTCACTGGCAAGGCTATTGGCGACTACGAGATGATACGCGAGGGTGATCGCATCTTACTGGGACTATCTGGCGGAAAAGATAGTCTTTCACTATTACATACCTTACGGCATTTACAAGCAAAATCTCCCGTGAAATTCTCGTTGGCGGCAGCTACCGTAGACCCACAGTCCCCGGAATACCATCCCGAAGCCCTAAAAGATTATCTACACGATCTTGGCATTCCGTATTACTACGAAAGCTATCCAGTCATGAAGCTCGCCGAAGACAAAATGAACAAAGATTCGTTTTGTGCGTTTTGCTCGCGCATGCGCAGAGGAATGTTATATGGGGCTGCGCGCCGCGAAGGTTATAACGTCTTGGCATTAGCACAACACCTCGACGATCTTGCGGAGACCTTTATGATGAGCGCTTTTTTTGGTGGTCGTCTTAGTACCATGAAGGCAAACTACCTAAATGATGAAGGCGATGTACGCGTGATTCGCCCCTTTATCTACGTAAGAGAGCGCCAAACTGCTGCGTTCGCAAAAACCGCTGGATTGCCCGTCATACCTGAAAATTGTCCGGCTTGCTTTTCCATGCCTATGGAGCGCTGGAAAATGAAACAAAAACTTGCGCAATTCGAAGCTGAAAACAATAAACTTTTTCCCAATCTTTTAACGGCGATGCGGCCGCTTCTTGAAAACCAAGGGGCAAACACCGTAGCCATCTAAAAATGGCCTTGCCCACGTATGTAAAAATGGTCGAAGTAGGTCCGCGTGATGGTCTGCAAAACGAGGCAACGCCCATTCCGACCGCCATAAAAATCGAACTAATAAATCGCCTTTCGAACTGCGGATTACCCGTAGTCGAGGCAACAAGTTTCGTGTCTGCAAAGTGGGTACCACAGATGGCGGACGCTGCTGCGGTGATGACGGGTATTCAGCGAAAACCGGGTGTAAGTTACCCAGTATTGGTACCGAATGTGAAAGGGCTAGAGGCGGCGCTTGCGGTGGGCGTCAGCGAGATCGCGGTTTTTACGGCGGCGAGCGAAACGTTCTCACAAAAAAATACCAACTGCTCGATTTCCACCTCGCTTGAACGTATTCGCGACGTGGTGGATAAAGCGTTGGCGTCGAATATCCGCGTGCGCGGATATATATCGTGCGTGCTCGGCTGCCCGTATGAAGGTGTGGTAGCACCGCAAACAGTCGCTGCCTTGGCACGTGATTTATTTTTAATGGGCTGTTACGAAATATCCTTGGGCGACACCATAGGTATAGGTACTCCCGCGAGTGCGCGCGCCATGATCCATGCAGTGGAACGCGACGTTCCTATCAATCAGTTGGCGGCACACTTCCATGACACTTACGGCCAAGCGTTAGCAAACCTATTTGCCGTAATTGAGTGCGGCGTCGCCGTTGTCGACAGTTCCGTTGCGGGTCTAGGCGGCTGCCCTTTTGCGTGCGGTGCAAGCGGAAACGTCGCGAGTGAAGACGTGCTCTATATGCTGAATGGGTTGGGTATCGACACCGGCGTTGATATGGCAAAACTTATTGCAACCGGCGAATTTATTTCAAAGTTCATCGGGCGCCCGTCGAGTTCCAAAGCTTCGCTGGCGCTAGCAAAATCCAAAATCATGATTCACTGAGGAAACAAAAAATGAAGGCATTCTTGCTATTTATTCTTTTATGCGTCCCGCCCCTTGCGCAAGCGGAGTTAAGCTGTGCGCAGATCGGCGTCGTTGCGGAACAAACCAACAAATATCGTGACGATGGCTATTCGCTAAAAGAAGTGCTGAGGGAGCTCGCGAAGCTAGAGAAAACAAATCAATTAACCGCAGAAGAAATCGAACTTTTACAGCGCGTTGCGGCGAAGACCTTCGTTCGCGAGGCGACCCCCTATGAAATCGTCAAGGAATGTGAACGTCCGCGCTGAATAATGACTCGATTGGCGCGCCCTAGTGGATTCGAACCACTGACCTTTGGTTTCGGAAACCAACACTCTATCCAACTGAGCTAAGGGCGCATAGAGGGCGATAGCTTAGCTTTTTTTGCGTAGGGCGTCCACGCGATGCTTTTACCCCGAGGGTGTTTAACTATATAATCTGGTGCTCTAAATGTCATCACTCTAAGGATTGCTCATGAGCGCAGAACACGATGAACACAGCTCTCTCATCAAAACTCCCAAACAACTTATCGTCGTTGTTGTATTGAGTCTTGTCGTACCGATTACCGCTTTCATCCTGCTTTCGCAACTGGTAACTACTGGCGCAACCGTTTCCTCCACGAGCACAGCCATGTCCGCTGCGGCCACCGCCGAGAGGCTTAAACCTGTCGGTGAAATGGGCGCTATTGCGGATCCTAATGCTCCTAAAGTTGAGAAAACCGGTGAGGAAATCGTAAAGACGGCGTGCGCGGCGTGCCACACCACTGGTGTGATGAATGCACCGAAGCTCGCTGATAAAGGCGCATGGGCACCGCGTATCGCTACTGGTTTAGACAAATTGGTCGCCAATGCATCCAATGGCATTCGACAAATGCCCGCGCGCGGCGGCAATCCGGGTCTATCAAATAGCGAAATTGCGCGAGCCGTTGTGTACATGACTAACCAGTCCGGTGCCAGCTTCAAAGAGCCGCAGAAATAATACGATGTGGTGTTCGC
>CANMPU010000110.1 GCA_947499755.1 Betaproteobacteria bacterium
CGCAACCGGGCGGCCTAATCACGCGACTACGGATTTATAAACGTGGAGGAGCTCTAGAATTGAAATGAAACGGGGTTGATAGAAAAAAATTGAGGTGGATGCTAACGATTTTGCTAGCCACATTTTGCAATAGCGCTGCTTGAAAATCGCACTGCGGCAGCGAGCCACTGAAGCCAGCGTAACCCGAACACAGATCGCACGCTTTCTCGTGTACGGGCGCTTTGTCTTGGTGCCCGCTCTGAACATCGGATAGATGCGCGACACTATGTTGCACTGCGCCAAGCTGCGCCAGCAAAAACACGAGCAACAGCGCGACAAATACTAGGGATTTATTCAATAGTCTACTGTAGGCCATCACGCGACAATACAAAAAATTACGCTTACTAGGGTTCAGATGAGTAAATTAAAACATGATTATCGTGACTACGCAACTTCGTCGCGTTGCGCGAAGTGCGATATTATTTTCGTTTGGCGCGCGGATGTGCCTGATCGTACACTTTTGCGAGATATTGATAATCGAGATGCGTATATATTTGCGTGGTGGAAATGCTCGCATGTCCTAACATTTCTTGCACCGCACGTAAATCCCCGCTGGATTGCAACACGTGACTCGCAAACGAATGCCGCAACACATGTGGGTGAACATGACGTTCTAAACCCAGCTTACGCGCCCAGCCTTCCATACGTAGTTGCACCGCGCGTGGGGTAAGTCGCTTTCCGCTCCTGCCAACGAATAACGCGGTTTCCTCCGGGCGAATAATTTCGCTGCGCTTTTCCATCCACGCTTTAATTGCGTCCAGCGCAAATTTGCCTACTGGTACAATACGGGTTTTGTTTCCTTTACCGGTAACGCGTACGGTGCCGTCGACAAAATCTATTCCGCTAGGATCGAGCGCGGTCAATTCCGCTAAGCGTAAGCCAGAGGAATAAAATAACTCTAGTATCGCTCTATCTCTGAGTACTAACGCACTGTCACCTTGAATTTCCATCAAACGCGCTGCCTCGTCAGGAGATAGCGTTTCCGGAAGTGGTTTCGCACCTCGTGGAGGACGCAGTCCAACGCACGGGTTATCACTAAATCCGTGCACGCGAATAAGAAATTTAAAAAATCCGCGCCACGCTGACAATACGCGCGCTAAGCTCTTAGCGCTTAAACCTTTTCCATGGAGTTGTGCGATGAAACGACGTACATCGTGTATTTTAATCTGAATGAGAGGACCATCGGCCACTAAACGGGTTAGCATCTCTATATCACGCACGTAGGCATTAACTGTGTTAACGCTCAAGCGCAGTTCGTAGGTGATATAAGAAACGTATTCCTTAATATAGTCCGTAATATCGTCTTCCTTCTTATAGGTAACGTGCCATCCCTGCGCTGGTAATTTCGCCTAATCGCTTTAAGTATAATGTACCCATTTCCGGATAGAAGCGATGCACGTCTTCGCTGGCCAAAGCCAATAACCCGAAAGCATTTTCCTTGCGCAATGCAACATACGCGAAGGACAAGAGTTTGTCTTCCTCTGTGCCAAACCAGGAACTCGTATCCAGCATGGCGCGCGAACTACAATACGGTGTCGTTAGGCTCTCGGCAAATCCGCGCGCTTCCTCGCTGACGCCCTGTAATTCCACAATAGCGCTAGCCGTACCACCCCAAAGTTTCAGTGCGAAATTAGGAATAGAGAATTCGTCTCTCAAACAAGAATAGAGCGCCTGTATCGAACCACCAAGATCTTGCGCACGAATTGTAGTCAGCGTGAGTCTATGCAAACGATCACTAATCGTATCGTTTTTCTCGCCAAACTCGATCAACTCTTGAAGTTTGGCTTCCAATAGACAATTGCCTTCGCGCAGCGTCAATACCTGCCGTTCTGAAATCGGTATCGCCTGTCCGCCATGTGGATTGGGCACGAGAACATTCGTCAGTAAGTCAGCATACTCTTGGAAAAAGCCTGGGTTTTGTTGTAAGTAACTTGCTACCTGATCGGAATCCATACGCGCCCTTTTTTATAAATTAATTTCGCCTTCAAACACTGTGATCGCCGGCCCCGTCATCATAACCGCATGCGCGTCGCCCTTCCAGAGTATCGTGAGCTCTCCTCCGCGGGTTTGCACCAAAACCTGATTCGCAAGTAGCCCTAGGCGGATGCCCGCGACCACCGCCGCGCATGCGCCGCTACCACAGGCCAAGGTTTCACCAGAGCCCCGCTCATATACCCGTAATTTGATGCTGCTACGATTCAGAATTTGCATAAAGCCTGCATTGACTTTCTGTGGAAACCTCGCGTGCGCTTCAATCAGCGCGCCCTGGGTACCTAGCGCCGCGGATTCTACATCCGCGACTACCTGAACTGCATGAGGGTTTCCAATTGAAAGAGCGCTTATCTCTATCGTTTCGCCGCCGACTTCCAGGCGATAGGTCGTTTCAATTCCGCCAGCAATAAAAGGGATTTTTCTTGGTTCAAATTGCGGCGCCCCCATGTTCACCGTGACCAAACCATTCTCTTCCAACTTAGCGACCATCACGCCGGACGCGGTTGCAACGCTGATTTCCGCCTTGCCCGTCATCTTTTTATCGGCAACAAAACGCGCCAGGCAGCGAACGCCATTACCGCACTGCGCAACTTCGCCGCCGTCGGCGTTGAAAATTCGGTAATAAAAATCGGTGCTGGCGTCGCGTGGTGGTTCGACTAATAATATTTGATCGCAACCAATGCCAAAATGGCGATCAGCAATACCAATCAGTTGTTTTCGACTCAACTCCACATCTTGCGACACGGCGTCGAAAACGACGAAATCATTTCCCAACCCATGCATCTTGGTAAAACGTAATCTCATTGATAAACCCAATCTATTTTCCACAGTTACGCCACACCGCAAATCAACACGTGACGGTCGCTCACCAGATCGATAGATAGATGCCCAAACCCGGATTGCTTGAGCTGAAACTCAATTTCCTCTGGATCATATGCTGCCAGTAGAGAATTGTAGAAGTCCCGATATAACACGGCAGGGGCATCTGCCGCGTAGTGCCGCGCTAAATCTTCGGCCGCGCCTATATTATCGGGACGTACAAGGTCCATCACTAAAATGGGCGCGCCGATTTTTGCGCTCTTGCGTATAGTTTGCCACAGGGTCAATGGATCGTCGAGATGATGCAATAGACTATTGCTCAGGACTACATCATAGTGATTAGGTTGCACGCCATCGCTAGGTAATCTCATGGGCAGCAGCGAAATTCTGTTACCTAATTTTTTTTGTTCAACCGCCAGGCGGCCGAGAGCAAGCATCGCCTGTGCGCCCTCGATGCCATCGATTTCAACATCAGGAAAAGCCAGCGCGAATCGAATGGTAATGTCCGCTGCGCCACACCCTAAATCGATTGCTCGGCCTTTAGAGAACTTAGGAAATCGTTCTTTAAAATGCGCCACAAACGCATCGTGTGCTTGTGAAAAATCGGCGGCAGCATAAGCCAAAGCCTGCTCGGGATCATTCATCAGCTCTGGTTCTGCTAACCGTTGCATTATTTTGTTATTTGTCACCCCGCTCAAATTGACATTCATTACGTTTTAATGGCGCGGGCGGCTCTGGATTTGCTCATTTCTCGATTGATCAACAACGCGATTTCAAGCGCCCGTTTTCCGTCTAACCCCGACACAATCGGCGCAGTGCGGTTTTTGACTGCATCGACAAACGCTTTAATTTCGAGAAGTAAGCTATCTTGTGCGCCAAAGCTTTTTTCTTCGGCTTCGACCAATGCTGGCGCGTCGCTTTCGCCTTCACGTTTTCGGCCTATCGATATCTTGTTCTCTTGCGTATCCACGGAAATATAGGCATCGCTTTGAAAAACCCTTAGTTTGCGCATCACTTTTTGACTGACGCGACTTGCCGTCACGTTAGCGACACAACCGTTAGCGAATTCAAAGCGCGCATTGGCAATATCAACTTCATTGGTAAGCACCGGATACCCTATCGAGCGCACCTCAGTAATTTCGCTCGCGACCAAACTCAATATGAGATCGATGTCATGGATCATTAAATCAAGCACCACATCCACATCTGTTCCCCGAGTCTTAAAGGGCGAAAGACGGTGGGTTTCAATAAACAAAGGGTTGTGAATCACGCGATGCAGCTCAATGATTGCTGGATTGAAGCGTTCAATATGGCCGACTTGTAGTGTCAACTCCCGCGCGCGGCTTAATTCGACTAGCTCTTGCGCCTCGGCAACCGTCTGCGTAATGGGCTTCTCGACAAAAACGTGGATGCCATGCTCTAAACAATCTTTTGCTATCGCGTAATGTTTATCCGTGGGAACAACGATAGACACCAAATCAAGGTCTCGCAGAAGCTCGCGATAATCCGTAAAAGCCGGCACTTTAAAGCGCGTAGCTATTTCTTCAGTCTTTGCGCGATCAACATCAACCACGCCGATCAACTCGACGTTATCGAGGGCAGCGTATTTCTCCGCGTGGAATTTGCCTAAATAGCCTGCGCCGATAACGCTAGCGCGAAGTTTCTTCACCATAAGTAGTTTTGATTCCGCCTCAAATAATTTATGTCAATTTCAATATGTAAATTGCCGTTAACTCTTATTACGCTTGCAACAAAATACTGCGATAACCTGCGTAAAGACAATCCACGCATTTCCATTGCCCACAATTTAAGTTTGCACGAAAGCAAGTTTTGATAAATGTGGGCTAGTTTGCTATTCTACGCAGGTATTTAACTTCTATTGGCACATTGAT
>CANMPU010000111.1 GCA_947499755.1 Betaproteobacteria bacterium
AAACCCTACAGCTTTTACGTCCAAATCTATCGAGATTCTACAGGAGTCTGCACTTGCTGCCGATATCCTATTCCAGTTTCAAGACAAAATAAGGTATATTCCATCCCACACGATTACGTATAGCGATAATGTCTAGCCCAAGCACTCAAAACCAGAAAGACGAGCATAAGCTCACCCTAAAGCAAATCGTTGCTGATCTGCTCCTAGATAAACTGATCGATCAGGAAAACGCCGATCGGATTTCCAATGATAGGCTGCTGCTACGCAACGAGGCACATCCACTCATCATTGTTGCGGATCAGAAGCTAAAGGATCCTAGACACCCCAAGAAATTGCTCCATTTAGAAGGTTTGACCGAATGGCTGGCTGACCGCGTAAAACTGCCCTATCTGCATATTGACCCGTTTAAGATCGATTTTTCAGCGGTTACTAAGGTGGTTTCCAACGCCTATGCAACGCGCCTCAAAATTCTACCGGTGTTGGTGACAAGCAAAGATGTCACCATCGCCACGGCAGAACCTTTCGTGCGTGAATGGGAAGGTGAGCTCAAGAACATTCTGCGCTTGGAGATCAAGCGCGTCATCGCCAGCCCGCAGGATATTACGAGCTATCTTGTCGAATTCTACGGTATTGCGCGCTCGGTCAAGGGTGCGTCCGATCAACAAGATGGGATGCTAAGTGGCATTACCAATTTCGAACAACTTGTACAGTTGGGACGCAGCGGCAAACTTGATGCCAACGACCAGCACGTCGTCCACATTGTTGATTGGTTGTTGCAATACGCATTTGAACAACGCGCAAGCGATATCCACATGGAGCCACGACGCGAAGTAAGTAATGTGCGCTTCCGTATCGACGGTGTATTACACGACGTGTACCAAATACCGACACCTGTCATGGCGGCGATGACGAGCCGCATTAAAATTCTCGGTCGTATGGACGTGGTCGAAAAACGTCGTCCGCAAGATGGCCGCATCAAAACACGAACGCCCGATGGTGAGGAAGTCGAGCTACGCCTTTCAACTATGCCCACCGCTTTTGGCGAAAAACTAGTGATGCGGATTTTTAATCCCGATGTTTTAGTGAAAAATTTCCGCGACCTTGGTTTTACCACTGAGGAACTTACGCGCTGGGATCAGATGGTCGCGCAACCGAATGGCATTATCCTCGTGACCGGACCTACTGGCTCGGGCAAGACGACGACATTATATTCCACGCTAAAAACACTCGCGGCCCCAGAAGTCAATGTCTGCACGATTGAAGATCCAATCGAAATGGTGGAACCGCAGTTCAATCAAATGCAGGTCCAATCCAACATCGGTTTAGATTTCGCAGGCGGCGTGCGCACTCTAATGCGACAAGATCCAGATATCATTATGGTGGGTGAAATTCGTGACATCGAAACAGCCGAGATGGCAATTCAAGCAGCCTTAACCGGGCATTTAGTGTTGTCGACGCTACACACCAATGACGCGCCATCATCGATTACGCGCCTTTTAGATTTGGGTGTGCCTTCTTATTTATTACAGTCCACGATACTAGGTGTGCTCGCACAGCGCTTGGTGCGTACACTTTGTCCACACTGTAAAGAAGCGCGGCCATTGGAAGACGAGATGTGGCTATCCCTGATCACGCCATGGAAAGCGGCAAAACCCACAAAAGCGTACTTTGCAGTGGGTTGTTTGGAATGCAGAATGACTGGCTATATGGGGCGCACTGGATTATATGAAATTCTGACGCTGACGCCAGGAATAAGACGATTGATCAACGACAACACCGATATTGCGGCGCTGCGCGCGCAGGCGTATGCAGAAGGCATGAAACCATTACGTATCAGCGGTGCGACTAAAGTTGCCGCTGGGGTAACGACGATCGAAGAAGTATTTAAGGTTGCACCTCCAGTACTTACCGAAAACAAAGCCAAGGGAACTCTGCCGATAGAAACCGCGCCAATAGAAGAATAATCTTTAAAGCGCGTGTCGTGCGTTTACAATAAAGCATGCGTGCCGAAGAACTTGTATCCCGCTTAAGTCGATTTTTACCAGCCGAAGCCATTTTGCATGAGGAGGCGTTATTACGTCCCTACGAATGCGATGCTCTGTCTATTTATCGCCACGTGCCTCTGGCCGTTGTCCTGCCCGTGAACGAAATCGAAGTCCAAGAAATATTGCGCGTTTGCTTTCGCATGCAGATAGCGGTAGTCGCGCGCGGGGCGGGCACCGGACTTTCCGGCGGGGCGCTACCTGTGCCGAATGGAATTGTATTAGCGCTAACTAAGCTTAATCAAATTCTCGATATTGATCCGCTGGCGCGAACCGCACGCGTACAGCCGGGGGTAACAAATGCCGCGATATCCGAAGCAGCAAATGAATTTGGTCTCTATTACGCGCCGGACCCATCCAGCCAAATCGCCTGTAGCATAGGCGGTAATGTTGCGGAAAACTCCGGTGGCGTTCATTGCCTCAAATATGGCCTCACACTACAAAATATTCTCAGCCTACGTACGGTCACCATTGACGGCGAGCTATTAACTGTTGGTTCGCAAGGATTAGATGCGCCTGGCTACGATCTACTCGCGCTCATGACGGGGAGCGAAGGTCTGCTGGGCGTTATTACAGAAGTCACCGTAAAACTATTACCTATCCCCGAATATGCGCAAGTTGTTTTAGCCGCGTTCGACGACGTCGCGCAGGCAGGCCAGGCCGTGGCGAATATCATCAGTGCCGGCATCATTCCCGCGGGATTAGAAATGATGGACCAAGGCGCAACGCGCGCGGTGGAAGCGTTCATCCATGCAGGGTATCCCTTAGATGCGGCGGCCGTATTGTTATGTGAATCCGATGGCAGCAGAGACGATGTGGAAACAGAAATTTCGCGTATCATGCAGGTCATGCGTGAGAGCGGAGCAACGCAGATGACTTGTTCCCAAAGTGAAGCCGAACGTTTGCAGCTCTGGTCGGGAAGAAAGGCGGCCTTCCCTGCCGTTGGGCGACTCGCCAGCGATTACTATTGCATGGATGGAACCATTCCACGCAAAGCTTTGGCGGCCGTACTAAATCGTATCGCTGAGTTAAGCGCGCACTACCGGCTCGCGTGCGTAAACGTATTTCATGCCGGCGATGGCAATCTTCACCCACTAATTATGTTTGACGCGAATCATCCAGATGAGCTGCGTCGTGCGGAAGAATTCGGTGGGGCGATTCTTGAATTGTGTATCGCCGTAGGCGGCACCATCACCGGTGAACATGGCGTCGGGACGGAAAAGATCAATCATATGTGCATCCAATTCGGCACAGCAGAGCTAAAAACCTTTCATGGAATTAAAACTGCTTTCGACCGCTATGCCCTACTGAATCCGGGGAAAGCGGTACCGACACTACAGCGCTGCGCCGAATTTGGCGCTATGCACGTTAAGCGTGGTCAGGAGAAATTTCCTGAGCTCCCACGTTTTTAGTGGGTCAACAATCTAATTCTATGGATGCAATTCTAAACCAATATCAGGAATTGATAGGTTCAGCAGTAGCACGCAAGACTACGCTTTGCATTCGTGGCGGCGGCAGCAAAGAATTTTACGGTAACAGTCTTAGCGGGGAGATATTTGATACAAACGCTTATTGCGGTGTCGTCGATTACGATCCTGGCGAACTTGTCATCACGGCGCGCTGTGGAACACCATTATCGGAAATCGAAACGACACTACGCGCCAACGACCAGATGCTGGCATTCGAACCACCCTATTTCGCACCTAATGCAACTCTGGGCGGATGTATTGCCGCGGGATTATCTGGCCCACGACGTGCCTCCACTGGCGCGATACGTGATTATTTACTCGGCGTGAGAATGTTGAATGGGCTTGGCGAAGATCTCTATTTTGGTGGGCGCGTGATGAAAAACGTTGCGGGATACGATGTCACACGCTTTCTCGCAGGGTCGTTGGGTACACTTGGCGTAATACTTCAAGCTTCTCTCAAAGTATTGCCACTGCCACAATATGAAATGACACTGAACTTTGAGATAGACGCGGCGAGCGCAATCGCAAAACTAAATCGCTGGGTAGGACTAGGCATTCCTATATCAGCGAGCTGTCACGTTGACAAACACCTCACAGTACGGTTGAGCGGCAGCGAATCCAGACTTGCTGCGCTTAGACAAACACTGGGCGGTGAGCGCGTCGCGCAGGACGTTTCATTTTGGAAAGCCATTCGAGACCATACCCACGATTTTTTTCAAACTGATCAGCCGCTATGGCGACTATCAATAAAATCAAGCGCTCCGCCGTTAAAAATATCAGATAAGCAATTGGTAGAATGGAATGGAAGCATGCGCTGGTGCCAGGGCGGACTCGAACCCTCAACTGCGCGGCGCGTGGCCGAAACGCACGGCGGGCACGCGACCTTATTCCGAAGTAACGACAATAAACACAGTGTGTTCCATCCACTACCACTACTGATGCTCAATCTGCACAAGCGACTCAAGCAAACGTTTGATCCACACCTAATATTCAACCCGGGTAGAATGTACCCAGAGTTCTAAATCCTACAAACCATGCAAACACAACTAGCCGATTCTATAAAACAAACTCCACAAGGCCAGGAGGCAGAGCGCATTTTGCGTAGTTGCGTGCATTGCGGGTTTTGTTTATCGAGTTGTCCTACGTATCAACTAATCAACGAAGAGCTTGATGGCC
>CANMPU010000112.1 GCA_947499755.1 Betaproteobacteria bacterium
AAACTAGCGAACGTATACCGTCATCAACAACCTCGACGGGCAAGGCAATTTTGTGGAGGCGTTCGTCTGGATATTGTAAAATGAATAGCGCTGCCATAAATTCTTGCTAATTTAACGAATTAGATGAAAAATTTAAATTGCTTTTTACCTTCTGTCGTGATGGGAATGCAGTACTCGACATTGGGTCACAACCATTTGCCTAAAACGAGGATTTCAATGGGTAAGACTATATCATTATTTTTCCTCTCTTTGTGCCTCTGCTGGGGTGCAAATGCCAATGACCTTCAACTACAAGAAAACGCCCCCGAACGCTATATCGTCGTCGAAAAAGACACCTTATGGACTATCGCCAACCAGTTTCTCAAAGAGCCGTGGCGGTGGCCGGAGCTGTGGAAGATGAATCGAGAGCAAATAAAAAATCCGGGTTTAATTTACCCCGGCAATGTTTTAATACTAGAAAAGTCCACCGCCACGTTAAGACTAGTCGGGCGCGAAGTAGTAAAACTAAGTTCTAAAGTACGTACCGAGGCGCAACAAACAGCAGCAATCCCCAGTATCCCGACTACGGTCATTGAGCCGTTCCTAAGTAAGCCGCTAATCGTTGACGCGACAACCTTGGAGCTGGCGGCGCGCATTACTGCGCTGCAGGAAACTAGGGTCGCTGTCGGAACAGGAGATGTCGTTTACGTCACCGGCTTAGGTGAGGCGCATGGTCGCGATTATCAGGTGTTTAGGCCCGGTAAGACCCTGATAGATCCTGAGACGAAGGAATTACTTGGGCACGAAGCGTTCTTCCTCGGTGATGCGCTTGTACGTAAATTTGGTGACCCTAGCACCGTCGACATTATAAAAGCAAAACAAGAAATCGTTGCTGGTGATCGACTGCTCCCGTTGCCGGAAGCCACATTCCCATCCTATATTCCTCATGCTCCGGAGAAAGAGATTCAAGGGCGTATTATTTCTGCCTATGACAGCGTCGTTGAGGTTGGCCACATATTGGCCACGTTCAGAAGTAGAGATGAAAAAATTAAAGATACTAGTGGAAAGTCAACTGGCAACGTTGTGCTCCCCCTGGAGCGTTTCGGGTTGCTGTTTGTCTTCCGCGCCTTCGAAAAAATTTCCTACGCATTAGTCCTGCAAACAACGCGGCCGGTTGTTGTATCAGATGTCGTTCAAAATCCATAAATAATCCTTTCGGATCGAAATTAGTATTTAACAGAATCTGGCTCCTAATTCGTTATTTATGGCGCCAGATATTGACACCGAGTATTGGCTAAAGCTCTCACTAATTCCAGGTCTAGGAAACGAGTCCCTCAGAAAGTTGCTGAGCGCATTTCGCTCTCCCGACCATATCTTCACAGCAACGCCTTCTGATCTAAGGCAAATCGTCCCTGCGGGCATTGCCGAAAATATTCTACGCGGCGCGAATGCTGACGCCGTAACCACCAATCTTAACTGGTTGTCTTCGGACGCTAACCATCACCTCGTCACACTGGCCGACGATGATTATCCGCCGTTGTTATTGCAGATCTCTGATCCTCCCCCGATATTTTACCTAAGCGGTCGAAGAAACCTCCTCTCTGGCCCGATGCTAGCAATCGTGGGTAGTCGCAATGCGACCGCGCAAGGCAACGCAAATGCAGAGTCGTTTGCTAAATCCCTCAGCGAAGCAGGGTTATGCATTGTAAGTGGCCTTGCGGGCGGAATAGACGCTGCGGCACATCGGGGTGGGTTGCTCGGTTCGAGTTCTAGTATTGCGGTGATCGGTACGGGGCAGGACATCATTTACCCGGCAAAAAATAAAGCGCTGGCGGATAGCCTTGCACTGGGAGGCGCGATAATTTCAGAATTTCCCTTGGGGACTCCCGCTATTGCGAGTAATTTTCCGCGACGCAATAGAATCATTAGCGGTTTAAGCTTGGGTTGTCTCGTTGTTGAAGCAGCAATGCAAAGCGGATCCCATATTACGGCACGATTAGCGGGGGAACAGGGTCGAGAAGTATTTGCGGTTCCCGGTTCTATTCATTCGCCTCTATCTAAGGGTTGTCACGCCCTCATAAAACGCGGTGCGAAATTAGTAGAAACTTCACAAGACGTATTAGAAGAACTAAACCTTGTCGTGCCGAGTCGCGCGGCTTCGTCACACAGCCATCCTCTACTTTCGCAAGACGCAGAGTTTATTCTAAAGCATCTGGGGTTTGACCCCTGTGGCATCGACACCTTATGCGCGCGCGCCGGATTGGATGTCGAGTCGATAAGCGCGACGTTATTGCAATTAGAGCTTGACGGGCTTATTGATGTACTCCCTGGCGGCTTGTATCAACGAATTTCCTCTTAAATGTAATTTTGTCGTCAAGTGAAACAACCCCGGTATTACCGGCATTATTCGTCAACTTGCTGTTGTTGCACGATTAGCTTAGTAAAAATAATTCCTCGCGCGCCGCGCCGTTTACCGCAGCGCTTGCCTTCCCCTTAATTTGTTTCTATCATTTTGCGCTTTGTCGTCAAACTATTCCGTCATGGCTTCTAATCTTCTGATCGTCGAATCGCCCGCTAAAGCAAAGACCCTTAAAAAATATTTGGGGCGCGATTTCGAAATACTCGCCACCTTTGGGCACGTTAGAGATTTAATCCCAAAACAGGGCGCGGTTGATACCAATAACGACTTTGCAATGAAGTACGAAACGATTGCGCGCAACGCCAAACATATGGATGCCATCGCAAGCGCCGTTTCTAAGGCCAAAGAAATATTCGTCGCGACTGACCCGGATCGTGAAGGTGAGGCGATAGCCTGGCATGTCGTTGAGATTTTAAAGAGCAAGAAACTACTGAAGGGGGAATCGGCTAAGCGCGTCGTCTTTTATGAGATTACACAATCGGCGGTACAAGAAGCCGTACAGCACCCCAGAGAAATTTCCATGCCTCTTGTTAACGCGCAGCAGGCACGTCGCGCCTTAGACTATTTGGTCGGATTTAATTTATCCCCGCTATTATGGCGAAAAATACGTCCGGGTTTATCCGCAGGGCGGGTGCAAAGTCCGGCGCTACGCTTGATCGTCGAGCGTGAGCTGGAAATTGCAGCGTTTACGCCTCAAGAATATTGGAGCGTCCACTTAGATAGCGCGAAAAGCGGCCAGCCGTTTAAGGCGCGCCTAGTTCAGTATCGCGGTAAAAAAATAGAGCAATTAACTATCACGTCAGCAAGCGAGCAAAAAACGATTGTCTCGGACCTAATGACGCAAGCGGGGAAAACCACAACGGTTGTAAACGTCGAAAAGAAACGAAAACAGCGTCAGCCCTCGCCGCCATTTACAACGTCGACACTGCAACAGGAGGCTGTGCGTAAACTCGGGATGACAACCGATAGAGCCATGCGAATAGCGCAACAACTGTACGAAGGCGTTGATATCGGGAGCGGGAGCGTCGGCTTGATCACCTATATGCGAACGGATTCGTTTTCTTTGGCGAACGAAGCGGTTCAGGAGATCCGCGATTATATAAATAAGAATTTCGACGCCGAATATTTACCTAAAGCCGCCATCCACTATAAAAGCAAAAGCAAAAACGCGCAGGAAGCACATGAGGCGATTCGCCCCACATCCGTATTTCGCACGCCGGATGCGATGAAAAATTACCTTACTCAAGATCAAGCGCGGCTCTACGAGATGATTTGGAAGCGTGCCCTAGCCTGCCAGCTTAGCCCTGCCAGATTCGACACGACGAGTGTCGACCTGAGTGTGAAGCACGATGACACCCTATTTAGAGCAAGCGGGCAGATCCTAGTATTCCCCGGGTTTATGTCCGTTTACTTAGAGGGTTTAGATGATTCTGACGAAGCGCAACAAGACCGTTTACCACCGCTAGAAGCTGGGGACAAATTACCTATAGAGAAGCCTTATTCCGACCAACACTTTACCCAGCCGCCGCCGCGATATACCGAGGCGAGCTTGGTAAAAACTCTCGAAGAGTATGGCATAGGTCGTCCCTCAACCTACGCCAATATCATATCCACCCTAGTGGGCCGAGAGTATGTTGTTCTCGATAAAAAGCGCTTTCTCCCGACGGATGTCGGTCGAGTGGTCATTAAGTTTTTAACAGCGCATTTCGCGCATTATGTAGATTATGACTTCACTGCAAAGCTAGAAGACCAGTTAGATCACATTGCGACAGATAAGCGTCAGTGGGTCCCCGTGCTACGAGGTTTTTGGGGTGATTTCGCCAAGCTCGTCAGTGAAAAAAGCGATGTGGAACGCCCTGGCAATGAGCTGCTTGATGAAACTTGCCCAGACTGTGGCAAACAACTTACTAAAAAGTTTGGTCGACGTGGATTTTTTATCGGCTGTAGTGGCTATCCCGAGTGTGCATTTACTAAGAGCTCCGATGCCGATGGCTCTGGTGCCGCGGACAAAGTGTCGGTTCTTTTGGGTTCGGACCCTAACTCTAAGACCCCGGTATTTCTGCTGCGCGGCCCCTACGGCTATTACGTTCAACTTGGAGACCCGGAAAAGCTAGAAGGCACCAAACCCAAGCGCGTGACCTGGCCGAAAAATCTTTCTATCGAGTCTGCCTCATTGGATACCGCGCTCCAATTGCTAGCGCTGCCGCGTTTGCTGGGGGATCACCCGGAAACTAAAGAAAAAGTGCTCGCCAATATTGGCAGATTTGGTCCTTA
>CANMPU010000113.1 GCA_947499755.1 Betaproteobacteria bacterium
ACCCGATAATTACGAGCACGATGGCAATTTCAATTAAGGTAAAACCCTTTTGATTACGCATTTTTATTCCTCCGGTGACGTGTCCATTCATAGGTAACTTCCTTAAGTGGCAAGGAGCGTGCCTTAGAGTGGCAAATAGAATCTTGGCGGCTAGTTCACGCAAAAACTCAGACAATAGTCTTGATAATCTGTTATTTATCAATAGGATAAATGCTTTACCGTGACAAGAAGAAAAGGCGCGGGCTAATGGTCGCTATGTAGCAGTAGTTTCTGTGAATGTGTCATTTCCCCAACGGGCTCGCCGATTTTTCTGCATGCGCAATCGCCTCGATTTCTTTCATTAAGAAATTGATTTCATGGCTGTCCGTTATGGTGCCACTCTCCAATAACCCGCCAATTAATACCTTCGCCGCTTCCAATTCCCCCAGGTCCTCAAGGATAAATATGGGCATTTGCTTGGCCCACGAGGGTACGTCTTTAGAATGGGTACCGTTAGCGATGGCGTTAGCATACTTTAGCGCTAACGGTAAATCCTTCAAGCGGTGTTTTGCGACGATAGTGGCATGCGCAAGGGCAGACCAGCGTCGATTCGGGTCGTCTTGAAATTTACGATATATAAAATCCAGCATTATTCTATGCTTCTGCTGATCCGCTACTTGGGCATAAAGATGCGACGCCATCATTAGCGGATACTGGGTACTGGAATCGGTAGCTAATATTTCCTCTAGCCATTCGCTTACACGACGATAATCAAGATCCACATAACGTAAACTCACGCCGGGTTGCGTGTCGAAGGCCTGCAAATACAAAATTAAGAGTTGTGCGCTAAGCTGCGGCTCGGCCAACCCGACTAACTTTAGCGTGGCGTGTTAGGGGGTGAAGGTAATTCGGCAGCGCTGCCGCCAGTACGGGGTAAAGACCTTCCTAAGACTATTTGCAATAAGATGCCGCACAGCAGCACGCCAAGAGCGACATAAGGTGTTTTTGAATTCTGTTGTTGTGAAAGCGAAAACACTAGAAGTTTTTGCGCTGAATATCGAACATCGTCGCTGATACCAGTACGATGGTAAATATGACAGTTTGCATAAATATGTTACCTAGCGTGTCCCACGCCGAAGCCGATTGTATGAGCCATGCCGTTTGCGTAAACAGATCGAATCGCGGTAATAGCAGAGAAAACCCGTCTATGACATAAACCATTATTTTGTGGGTCGCTTCGTTTTGATCGAATAGCGCTGCGCCAGCAACCAGTTTAATCGCCGCTATGGAGCTAGCCAGCAGATAAAACCCGAGCACGAAGCTGACCGATGCGGCAAATTGCGTCAACGCGATTGCAGAAAATAAACTCAAGGCGCAGATAATCCATAGTTCAAATAGCAAAGACAACATCCAGTTAGAAATCACGTTGATGCTAGAATAACAGTATTATGAAATTCGTCGTCGTCCGGAATTTTACTGTTCAGGTTTTGTGGTCGATTTTGACGTTTTTCTAGTTATGTAAACAATTAACCCTTCCGTTGCCACGTCGATAAATTTTTCGCTATAACCTAGTTCTTTTAACTCCCACTTGAACGCATTGCCCAGGCGCGCTTTCTTGACAAGACCAAGATTATTTTGCTCCTTGAATTCTACGGCTTTAGAGAGTGCGTCCTCCAATATTTTCGTTATCCGATTCCCAGAAATTTTCTTTTCCGGCGTCGCATCAAGCGCTGGCGGATACCTTTTTGCAAGGTCCTGCGCCAGCGCTTTCGCAAATTGTTCGATTTCACTACTTTTAAATAAGCCAAAAAATCCCATCAGCCTCTCCCGTTGTTGGTACAGAATTACCTCTATTCATCTGTCCTAGATAAATATATCTTGAAATCTCTTGCCTTGCTTACATTTCCTTAGCCGCAGTCGAAGGATCTTCGCTTCCAGGGGAATCATCCTTCGTCTTAGTAGTTACGCGAATATCGTAGAGGAGTAAGTCGCGCTCAACATCCGAGTCTGTAATCGGCTCTACACCGTGAAAGGAATAATCTGTTTTGAAGAATGCTAGCAGTGTATTCGGTCTATTTTCTTAACGGGCAATTAGATCTGGCGTTATCTGCCTATGATAATGCGTTACGCATTGATCAAAATTATGCGCTCGCGTTATATAACAAAGGAAACCTATTAAAAGCACAGCGTAAAATTGATGAGGCACTGCATTACTACAAGGCGGCCTTGGAACGAGAGCCATATTTTGGGGATGCTTTAACCGGATGGGTAACGCTTTTGGTTGGTGAGAACAAAATAGATATTGCCGAAGGTTTACTTGAGCAGATATTGTTCTTGAGACCGGATTTCCCCGATGCGTGGGGGGCCATGGGCTTTGTAATGCAAAAGAGGGGCAATTTCGACGATGCAGTAAATAATTATCGCCGAGCATTGGAATTGAAATCTGGCTCGAGTGAAATCCTTAATAACCTTGGTACTGCTTTGCAAGCTTTAGATCGTATAGACGAGGCCGAAGAATGTTACCGAAGCGCTATTCAGAAAAGTTCGAGCTCTGCGTTGGCTTTAAATCACCTTGGAACGATAATGAAATTACGCGGTAAGCTTGACGACGCGTTGGAGTTATTTACAGCGGCAATCAATATTAATGGCACGTTGTCGGTCGCTCGTTGGCACCGATCCACGATATTGTTGATGCAGGGTAAGTTTGACCAGGGCTGGGACGAATATGAGAATCGCGTATCGGCGACGGATTACCCAATTCGACAGCCAAATATTACACTGTGGACGGGTTCTTCGCTCAAGAACAAGTCAATATTAGTATATGCCGAGCAGGGCATTGGCGACGAAATAATGTTTGCTTCCTGTTTTCCGGATTTAATTAATCACGCGCAGCATGTGGTAATAGATTGTGCCAAAAAACTAGAAGCGACTTTCGCGCGGTCCTTTCCTGGCGCAACAGTGCGGGGCGCAAGTCAACTTGATTCCCTAGAGGATCTTGTGGAAGCATCTGGGGTCGACGTCGCGATGCCCGCCGGAAACCTTCCATTTCATTTTCGTAAGAAATGGGAGGAATTTCCTAAACACAATGGGTATATTACGGCTGATAAGAATCGTATAGCATTTTGGGGTGATCGTTTGGCAGCACTGGGCCCCGGACTAAAGGTTGGGATTTCTTGGAAGGGGGGGGCGAAAAAAACATTTTGAGATGAGAGAAGTTAATCGCTAGAACAATGCATGCCCATATTTGCTGTAGAGGGAATTCAATTCATAGATATTCAATACGACAGCACAGGAGAAAGTTGCGACGTATTTTGTAAAACGACCGGGATCACGATTTCACATTGGCAGGACGCGTTGGACAATTATGATGAGACTGCTGCCCTTATATCGGCCCTAGATCTCGTAGTCAGCGTATGTACAGCCGTAGTTCATTTGGGTGGCGCCCTAGGTAAGCCGGTTTGGGTGCTTGCGTTATTTAGTCCAGAATGGCGTTATATGGCTTGCGGCGAAGCAATGCCCTGGTACCCTTCTGTTAGAGTTTTTCGCCAGCCCTGTCGCGACGAATGGAGTTTGGTTATCGCTAAAGTGGCTCAAGAATTGCTTGAATATCGAGCGGATAATTCAGTCTAAGTAGTTATATTATTTAAGGAAACGGAATAATGAATTTCAGTCGCGCCCAGCCTAGCCCTCGCTATACGCAACTAATGTCAATGTATTCCCAGATGCATCTAGAAGGAGAAAAATTCCTAGGTGTCCCACCAGAGCAAACGTTTCCCGGCCAGAGTTTGTTTGCGCAAGCGACGCGAATAAAAAGACTCATCGATGTGACCGGCGCAACTACTCTTATGGATTATGGCTGCGGTAAGGGCTATCAATATAACCCGACAGGATTTGCAGTTAAAGGACTCGGTCAATGGCCCAGCGTATTGGACTATTGGGATGTAGACGCAGTCCATTGTTACGATCCATGCTTTCCGGCGTTTACTAAACTCCCTTCGGGTAAATTCGATGGAGCGATTTCCACAGATGTGCTTGAGCATTGCCCTGAGGAAGACATGCCCTGGATAGTGGAAGAGATATTTAGTTACGCGCGCCGTTTTATCTTTGCCAATGTCGCATGTTATCCCGCAAAGAAGCGGCTACCGAGCGGTGAAAATTGCCACTGTACAATTCGTGAGCCTGCGTGGTGGCAATCCTTGTTTGGTACCGTTGCGGAGAAACACCCCGAAGTTATTTGGGAGGTCTGGGTGCAATTTGAAAGTGAAACTCCCCAGGGCATGCAACGAATCGAGCAGCGCCTCGGCAACAGTACCTAATCGCTAAATACTCCTTTGTCCGTGAGCGAAATTCGAGTTTTTATCGGCTATGATTCCAGAGAGGCCGTCGCTTTCAGCGTTTTGTCTCATAGTATTCATACGCGATCGTCACAGCCGGTGACGATCGCCCCAGTAATGCTGACGCAGTTGACTACGATACTTACGCGAGCACGGGACCCACTTCAATCCACGGATTTCTCATTTTCTCGTTTTTTGACGCCATATTTGTCAGGGTACAGCGGATGGTCGATATTTATGGATTGTGACATGCTCATGCTCGACGATATCGTTAATCTTTGGAATTTACGAGACGAGCAATACGCGGTTATGGTAGTAAAGCACAATCATGTACCGAAAGAGGC
>CANMPU010000114.1 GCA_947499755.1 Betaproteobacteria bacterium
GCTTTGTATCCTTCCTTCGGTGCTGACAAAGGTGCCAGAGGTTTCACTAAAGGGGCTAATCGGCAGCATGACATGCGCATAGTCGTGTGCTTTGTGCTTATAAGCACTCATCGCCACCACGAGATCAGCTTGGCGTAGCGCTGTCATAGCCGCGCGGGGATTATAGGTGTCTAGTTCGGGCTCAGTATTGAGTAATAGCCATGACCGTATTGGTTTCTCGAACATCTGAGACACGATGACTGCTTTGTCAGCACTCGGTAAGGGTAGCGCACGCGCGATATGGCCGCCGACGCTATTTGCTGCCTCACCGAGAAAACCGAATCGTGCGCCAAGCACACCCGCAAGTTCCTGCACAAGATAATGCAACTGCAGTGCTTGTGGATGTTGCTGCGCCATGTTACCTAAGAAAATTGCGCTCTTTTCACCAGCGAGCAAACTATTGGCAATTTGGCTTGCGCCTCCGGATGGGGTGATGTCTTGGAGAATCGGGCGCAATGCAACGGAACAATCCATGTTTTTCGCTTTTATTGCCGCGCTCAATATTTGCGCAAGAAACTCAACCATCGCCGCCGGCGCGACAATCGCTTTGTGAGTAATCTTAATATTTAAATCGTCGTCAGATGGGTTAAGTAAACTCACTTCTACTCCGCGTTTTGCCATCTGACGGATTCGATGCGCAAGCAACGGGTGATCTTTACGTAAAAAGCTACCGATAACCAGCACACGGTCTAGCTCTGAAATTTCACGTACCATCATCCCTAGCCACGGCACCCCTTGCAATAAACCATCCCCGCTAAAATCGGAATGCCTTAAGCGAAACTCGACGTTATTACTGCCAACACCGCGCATGAGCTTTTGTAATAAATATAATTCCTCAAGCGTAGAATGCGGCGTGGCAAGGGCGCCAACGGCCTGCGGTCCGTGTTGCGATATGGTATTTGTCATTGACTGCGCAATAAATTCGAGTGCGGTCTGCCACTCTGTCTCTTGCCATTCACCATTGCGCTTTATCATGGGAACGCTGAGGCGCTCTGCGGAATTTAATCCTTCGTAGGAAAATCGATCTTTATCGGAAAGCCAGCATTCGTTCACTTCCTCGTTTTCTCGTGGTAACACGCGCATGACGTGGTTCTTAGTCTGCAACAGCAAATTGCTCCCCAAGCCACAATGAGGGCTAACGGAAGCGCGACGCGTCAGCTCCCAGGTTCGTGCGGTGTAACGAAAGGGTTTTGAGGTTAACGCGCCCACCGGGCAGATATCGATCATGTTTCCCGATAACTCCGAATCCACCGTATGCTCAATAAACGGCATAATCTCCGCGTGCTCACCCCTGCCTACGAGTCCAAGCTCCATAACGCCGGCAACTTCTTGTCCAAAGCGCACGCAACGTGTGCAATGAATACAGCGCGTCATCTCGGTCGCGATGAGCGCGCCGAGATCCTTGTTGGAAACAACCCGCTTGGTTTCTTGGTAGCGAGAAAAATCTCCGCCATACCCCACTGCCAAATCTTGCAAAGGACATTCCCCACCCTGATCACAGATCGGACAATCCAGGGGATGATTAATCAATAAGAACTCCATGACGCCATGCTGAGCACTCACCGCTTTTTTGGAGCGGGTAAAAATCTTCATGCCCTCGGTTACCGGGGTCGCGCATGCGGGAACCGGCTTCGCCAGTTTTTCTACCTCGACCAAACACATGCGGCAATTCGCCGCGATGGACAGTTTTTTGTGATAACAAAAATGCGGGATATACGTCCCGATTTTATTCGCGACATCCATGATGGTGCTGCCATCCTGGACCTCCATTAGTTTTCCGTCGACTTCAATTTCAAGCATATTGTGGTCGGATTCTAAAGTGACGAGGGAACCATGCACGACTTGTGATCAATGTGGTGCTGAAACTCGTCGCGAAAATGTTTTACAAAACTCTTCACTGGTAGCGCCGCCGCTTCTCCCAACGCACAGATGGTGTGACCTTGAATATTGTCTGCTACACTAAGCAGAAGATCTAAATCTTCCGCGCGGCCTTCTCCGTGCTCAATACGGTGCACCACGCGATAAAGCCAGCCGGTACCCTCACGACACGGCGTACATTGGCCGCAGGACTCCTCGAAATAAAAATAGGAGAGGCGCTCCAACGCCCTTACCATACACACGCTATCGTCCATAATAATCACCGCGCCGGACCCAAGTGCAGACCCCGCTTTGGCGATGGAATCATAATCCATATTTGTATTCATCATCACGTCGGCCGGCAATACCGGCATTGATGATCCTCCAGGGATGCACGCCTTGAGCTTACGTCCAGCGCGCATGCCCCCCGCCATCTCAAGCAAGGCAGAAAACGGCGTGCCCAAAGAAACCTCATAATTGCCTGGCTTGCACACGTGACCGGATACAGAAAATATTTTCGTTCCGCCGTTATTGGGTTTACCAAGCGCGAGAAATTTTTCTCCGCCGTGAAGGGCGATGTAAGGAATATTCGACAAGGTCTCGGTGTTGTTCACCGTCGTAGGTTTGCCGTATAAACCAAAGCTTGCTGGAAACGGCGGCTTAAAACGCGGTTGCCCCTTTTTTCCTTCTAAGGATTCCAGCATCGCAGTTTCTTCGCCCACGATATAAGCGCCGTGACCAAAATGGTTGTGCAGCTCAAAACTAAAATCGCTACCTAGGACATTCTTTCCAATGTAACCGGCGGTCCTAGCCTCTGCGATCGCTTCTTCCATACGCTGGTAGCAATCCCATACTTCGCCATGTATATAGTTGTATGCCGTTTTTACTCCTAGGGTATACGACGCGATTGCCATGCCCTCAATCAGAATGTGCGGGTTGTAACGTAATATATCTCTATCCTTAAAGGTGCCTGGTTCACCTTCGTCGGAATTGCAAACCAAATATTTATCGATAGGAAACTGATAGGGCATGAAACTCCACTTAAGCCCAGTAGGGAAGCCCGCGCCGCCACGGCCACGTAAGTCAGATTTCTTGACCTCTGCAATAATTTGCTGTGCCGATATTTTCTCGCGCAACACTTTCTTCAGCGCCTCATAACCGCCACGCTTATGGTATGAATCGAGAGACCACGTTTTGTCTCCGTCTAAGTTTGCCATAATGATCTGGGCTGTCACTATTCAAGCTCTCCCAATATCTTGTCGACTAACTCTATGGTCATAAAACTACACATGCGTTTATCATTGACCAAGAATACGGGCGCATCCCCGCAGGCGCCAAAACATTCGCCTTCCTGCAATGTAAATTTTCCATCGGTCGTGGTCTCCTTAAAACCTACGCCTAGTTTTTTCTTTAAATGCTGCGCCACTTTGTTCGCGCCAGTTAACGCGCACGGCAAATTAGTGCAAATACTAATCTTGTATTTGCCGACAGGTGCTGTGTTGTACATATTATAAAAACTTGCGACTTCGTAGACCGCGATCGATGGAATCTCCAGATAGGTAGCAATCTCATCCATGATCTCGGTCGATAACCAACCACGCTCTTCTTGTGCAATGCGTAACGCCGCCATAACCGCAGACTGTTTACGCCCCGACGGATACTTGCTAATTTCGTGATCGATTTTAGAGAGAGCATTTTGGGATAACATTAGCGATCCACCTCGCCAAACACGATATCAAGCGACCCCATCACCGCGACCACGTCCGCAATCATATGGCCGCGTACCAGCTCATCCATGGCGGACAAATGCGCAAAACCGGGCGCGCGTATTTTCATGCGATATGGCATGTTGGCGCCATCAGTAATGAGATAAATACCGAATTCCCCCTTAGGATGTTCTATCGCTGCGTAAGCCTCCCCGGGAGGAACGTGAAATCCTTCGGTAAATAATTTAAAGTGGTGAATTAACTCCTCCATACCTAGTTTCATATTTTCTCGGTGTGGTGGCGCCACTTTGTGATCGTCAGTGATCACTGGCCCAGGGTTCTGTTCTAACCACGTTATGCACTGCTTAATGATGAGATTGGACTGGCGCATCTCTTCGATATGCACCAGATAACGATCATAACAATCACCGTTTGCCCCGACCGGAATATCGAAATCCAAGCGATCGTAGACTTCGTATGGCTGCTTCTTTCGCAGATCCCATTCGATCCCAGAACCTCTGATCATCACACCGGTAAAGCCGAGCGCTTTTGCGCGTTCTGGCGTAACCACACCGATTCCCACTGTTCGTTGCTTCCAGATACGATTGTCGGTCAACAGCGTTTCATATTCGTCAACACAGGCCGGAAAACGATTTGTAAAATCTTCAATAAAATTTAACACTGAGCCCTGACGCGCGCGGTTTAGCTGCGCGATTGCCTTTTTTCCACGGACCTTGGATTCCTGGAATTGCGGCATGGCATCGGGAAAATCGCGTGCTACGCCCCCAGGGCGGTAGTATGCTGCGTGCATACGGGCACCAGTGACAGCCTCGTAACAATCCATTAGGTCCTCGCGTTCGCGGAAGGTGTAAAGAAACACCGTCATGGCCCCGATATCCAACGCGTGCGCACCCAGCCACATTAGGTGATTCATAAGTCGGGTAATTTCATCAAACAACACGCGAATATATTGCGCACGAATCGGCACTTCGCAGCCTAATAATTTTTCTACCGCCAAAGCAAATGCGTGCTCCTGGCACATCGGCG
>CANMPU010000115.1 GCA_947499755.1 Betaproteobacteria bacterium
TGTACTATCTGGATAGTCAAGGAAAGTTGTCACGTCGCCGGATGGCGCCTGGAAGAGATGCCACAGCGCTACATCAGCGTTGGGGTCGAGCTCGTTTACATTGAAAATATCCATATCCCCGAATTGTTTACGATCTTGCCAGAGAAAGAGAAGCATTATTTTCGTTCACGTTCGTTTCTGAATCGCGTATTTCTACTGGCCGAAAGTGTGGCAGCGTATTGTGAACCCGTCATTCCGACGTGGATTAGAAAGATGGCGCTGTCTAGAGCAGAAAAATGGTTTATTGAACGATTAAACGGTACCGACGGCTTAGGCGCAATTTTTCCCGCGATGGTTAATGCTTATGAAGCATTGGCTTTGCTTGGATATCCGGCAGACCATCCGCTCCGCATCACGGCGAAACTGGCGATTGAGAAGTTATTAATTATTAAAAAGGAAAGTGCATATTGCCAACCCTGTGTATCCCCAGTGTGGGATACAGCGCTCGCATGTTTAGCGATGCACGAATTCTCCGGCAGGACCTTGACGCAGTCGGTGGTGCGTTCGCTTGACTGGTTACGTGCGCGGCAACTACTGGACACGCCCGGTGATTGGCAGACGAGTCGACCAAATTTACCGGGTGGGGGATGGCCATTTCAATTTGGTAACAGCCACTATCCCGATATTGACGATACTGCAGCAGTTGGTTGGGCGATGCAGCAAGTCTATCCAGAGCGCTACCAGCCCTCGATAGAGCGTGCGGCGCATTGGATCGTCGGTATGCAATCAAAAAATGGTGGTTTCGCGGCGTTTGACGTCGACAACACGAATTATTATTTAAACGAAATCCCCTTTGCCGACCATGGGGCCTTACTTGATCCACCGACGAGTGACGTTACTGGCCGCTGCATTGCGTTTCTTGGTCTGCTTGATCAAACGCGTTATCAAGCGGTGTTGACGCGAGCGTCTGCATTCCTGCTTAAAGAACAAGAAGGCAACGGATCATGGTTTGGTCGCTGGGGGACGAATTTTATCTATGGGACGTGGTCTGTTCTTGCGGCACTCGAAAACGCTGGTGTATCGCCAAACGACGCCTACGTGCAGCGCGCGCTCGAGTGGCTTAAGCAAACGCAAAAAAGTGATGGTGGCTGGGGTGAAAGTAATGATACCTATGTGCATCCTGAAGGCTCCGGGCATGCGCAGGAAAGCACTTCCTTCCAAACTGCGTGGGCAATGCTCGCGCTGCTGGCGGCGGGAGAAACGCAGAGTGATGCTGTAGCGAACGGCGCGCGTTACCTCATACGGAATCAACAGGCAGATGGATTATGGAATGACGCAGGATTTACTGCGCCTGGTTTCCCGCGCGTGTTTTATCTGAAATACCACGGATACGATAAATATTTCCCGCTGTGGGCATTGGCTCGATATTACAATTTGTTAGCCAAGGAAACGACGCATGGGTCTGGGCATCATAGTAGCGCTCCCGCAGGAAGCCCAGTGCCTGCTTAAGCGCCGGCCGCGTTCGGGCGAAATTGCCGAAATCTCGCAGAAAAATTTGGTTTATATTTCTGGCATGGGAGCGGAACGCGCGCGCAACGCCGCATCTTATCTTCTAGAGCACGGTGCTACTGCGTTAATGAGTTGGGGCACTGCCGCCGGGCTTGATCCTCGTATCGCGACCGGGGCACTCGTACTACCTACATCTGTTATTTCCGTAGAAGATGATACTTTTCCTGTTGACCCGCGGCTATACGAAATATTAGCGCGGTCACTATCAGGAATTTTACAGTTTAGAGAAGGTGCGCTTATGAGTTGCGCGACGCTGCTCAATAGCCCTGGTGAAAAAAAAGCATTATTTAGTAAGACGGGCGCAGTCATCGCCGATATGGAAAGTGTCGCAATCGCTAAAGTTGCGCAAGACGCCCGCGTACCTTTTATTGCAGTCCGCGTCGTGCTGGATAGCGCGCATGACACGGTGCCAACTTGGGTACAAAGCATCGTTACTATAGACGGTGACGTAAGAATATTTTCCTTACTCCGGCACTGCTTATCGCCAACACGCGTGCGCCATTTGTTGCAACTTAGAGCGAAATTGCGGCTCGCGGTGCGATCATTAGTTGTTGTCGCTGACAACGGCATTCCTCATATCTCGACGGTGTAGTTCGACACACTAATATTCCGATTGCCATGGCCATATTTCGTTTATCCCTTTTCAAATGACAATTCTTGTTACTGGGGCCTCTGGTTTTGTCGGATCTGCTGTGGTGCGCAAACTCTTAGCAGAGGACGAGAGTGTTCGCGTGTTAGTTAGAGCGACTAGCGATAGACGCAACATTGAAAAGTTACCCATTGAAGTGGTGGAAGGCGATCTGACGGATACAAAATCGATAGCGCGTGCCGTCTCGGGATGCCAGGCGATATTTCATGTCGCCGCAGATTACAGATTGTGGGTGCGCGATCCAAGCGTTCTCTATCGTAACAATGTCCAAGGAACAAAGGACCTCATGCGGATCGCAATGAGCGCTGGGGTCGCGCGCATCATTTATACCAGTAGCGTCGCAACACTTGGACTTAACAAGGATGGAAGTTCCGCAGATGAAGATACGCCAGTCGCATTGACCGACATGATAGGCCACTACAAGCGATCAAAATTCCTGGCCGAAGAAGAAGTTCGCCAGATGATACAGAAGGAGGGGTTGCTTGCAGTAATCGTCAACCCTTCGACGCCCATCGGACCACGCGACATTAAGCCAACGCCAACCGGGCGCATGGTCGTCGATGCGGCAGCGGGGCGTATGCCTGCGTATGTTGATACTGGGCTGAACCTAGTCCACGTAGACGATGTTGCTGCAGGGCATGTGCTTGCCTACAAAAAAGGGAAAATAGGTCAGCGCTATATCCTAGGCGGCGTGAATTTAACACTTAGAGAGATATTAATTAAAATTGCTGAAATCACACGTCGGCGCGCGCCTGTCATTCGCCTGCCGCAAAATCTGCTTTTCCCTTTGGCGTATATTTCCGAAGCCTGGGCAACGCTCACGAACGGTAACGAGCCACGCATTACGGTGGATGGTTTAAAAATGTCAAAAAAATTGATGTTTTTTTCTTCGGAAAAAGCAAAACGAGAATTGGGCTATCAGTTTCAATCCGTAGAGCAAGCATTGAGCGACGCGATTGAATGGTTTAGGGTAAATGATTATTTGCGTTAACAGGCATTTGAAACGGGATGGCGTCTTTTTCCACACCATCATGCAAACAGTTATCACTATTTTTTAGGTTGATTTTACGTCATGGTTAGAGCGCTGCGAGTGGAGCTTTGGTTTTTTTTATTTTTCACCGTTGTATTGTCGGCGTGCTCGGCAACTGACGATTCGAATACCGCTGAAAGTCAAGTACCCTTATTTCATCAGGCGCTTGATGCGACGCAATTCGAATCCCTCTATGAGAACAGCAGCGCAGAATTAAAAAAGGCCGTTAGTAAGAAAGAATTCATCGCATACCTGAATGAAGTGCATGACAGGCTGGGAAACGTCAAAAGCGCAGAAAAGATTTCATCAAATGTCAATTTTGCCAGCAACACCTATGTCACGCTCAGTTACAACACAGAATTTGAGCGGGGTAAGGGGTCTGAGAGATTCATCTATCGTGTCAATAGCAAGCAGGTATTTCTGTATAGCTATCACATTCAATCGAGCAAGTTACCAACAAATTTTACTAATGAATACTAGACAGCGTTGCCTAGAGAGTATCACCTGGGAAAGTGAGCAGGGCGGCAATTTTCTTGGCAACGAGATCCGCAATTGGTGTACATTATAGAAGGTCTGATTGCATCATAAATGCAGCAGAATTTTACTTAGGGGTTTACAACGCTGCGCAACACGCGACGACAGTTTTTTATTAATTGCCGGGGGACTATAAAATGATAAAAGCGAATGTCAAAACAATTGGCATTATTGGTGCCGGTGTTGCGGGTCTGGGGGCTTGTCGGTTATTGCGCCAGGCAGGATTTGACTGTGAAATATTTGAAAGGGGCGCCACGGTTGGTGGCGTCTGGGCCAGCGGTTATGCGACATTTGGATTGCAAACACCCAAACAATTATACGAAATTCCGGATTACCCTATCCCCGCAAGTTACCCAAGAGTTCCGAGTGGCGAACAGTTACAAACCTATTTTGAGAACTACGCTAAAGATTATAAATTTTTTGACAAAATTCATTTTAATACCAGCATCAGTCGCCTCGAACAGCAACAAGATGGTGGCTGGATAGTTCATACCACCGCTAAGGATGGATCAAGCGCGCAAAAGGCGTTTGATTTTATTGTGGTGGCAACCGGCCTTTTCTCTGATCCTTACATACCCGAGTATCCTGGCCGCGAAAAATTTAAGGGTAAGGTAATACACACTTCTGAATATCGGAATAGTGATATCGTCGCCGGGCGTAATGCGGTGGTAGTCGGGTTTGGTAAAAGCGCGTTGGATGTTGTGGCTGAAGTCGCTAAATACGCTAAAAAAGCGAGTTTGCTTTACCGAAAAGCGCATTGGCCCATCCCCATGAATATCCTAGATCTGATTGATGTGCGCCGCCTCTATCTGACGCGTCTTGCTAGTAGTTTTCTTCCGCATTATCATCGCCCCAACAAATGGGCAACGTTTTTACATAAGGCTC